>NZ_JBSFJC010000012.1:0-99189 GCF_053597855.1 Kitasatospora sp. NPDC001225 | reverse complement strand
TGCGACAGCGAGTCCGAGTGGGTGGAGCCGTAGCCGTTCAGCCACGCCTTCCAGGAGCCGCTGTGGGCCGCCTGCGAGGCGCTGCTGTCCACCACACCGCTCGACGCGGTCCACGGCGTGGCCGTGCCCGACTCGAAGCCCTCGTTGCCCAGCAGCTGGGCCGGGGTGCAGCCGCCGCCACCGGTGGAGACGGTCCAGGTGAAGCTGGTCGTACCGGTCTTGCCGGCCGAGTCCTTCGCCGTGACGGTCACGTTGTAGGTGCCCGCGGTGGAGGCGGTGCCGGTGATCGCGCCGGTGGAGGCGTTGATCGACAGGCCGGTGGGCAGGCCGGTGGCCGAGTAGGTCAGCGGGGCGGTGCCACCGGTGGCCTTGATCGCCAGGTTGACCGCGCCGCCGACGGCGGTGGACTGGTTGCCCGGGTTGGTGACGGTGACGCCGCCCGGGTTGGGCGCCGTGCCGACGTTGACGCCCGCCCAGGCGGTGCCGACCGCGGCCAGCTCGGCGCTGCCGGCCCCGTACAGGTCGGTGGCCGCCTTCTCCGTCGCGGTGCGCGCCGCGGCGTAGTTGGTGCTGGAGGTCATGTAGGTGGTCAGCGCGCGGTACCAGACGGCCGCCGCCTTGTCCCGGCCGATGCCGGTGACCGCGATGTTGCCCTGGGTCGGCGAGTCGTAGTTGACGCCGTTGATGGTCTTCGCGCCGCTGCCCTCGGACAGCAGGTAGAAGAAGTGGTTGGCGACGCCGGACGAGTAGTGGACGTCCTTGTTGCCGACGGTGGAGGACCAGTAGTCGGCCGAGGCACCGTCCTTGGACGGCTTGTCCATGTAGCGCAGCGGGGTGCCGTCCCCGTTGATGTTGATCAACTCACCGATCAGGTAGTCGGGGTTGTCGGTCGGGATGTTGGCGTAGAACTCGACCATCGTGCCGAAGATGTCCGAGGTGGCCTCGTTGAGGCCGCCGGACTCGCCGGAGTAGGTCAGGTTGGCGGTGGCCGCGGTGACGCCGTGGCTCATCTCGTGGCCCGCGACGTCCAGCTCGGTCAGCGGCGCGGTGTTGTTGCTGCCGTCGCCGTACGTCATGCAGAAGCAGGAGTCGTCCCAGAACGCGTTCACGTAGTTGTTGCCGTAGTGGACGCGGCTGTAGGCGCCGACACCGTCGTTGCGGATGCCGTTGCGGCCGAAGGTGTTCTTGTAGTAGTCCCAGGTGGCCGCGACGCCGTAGTGGGCGTCGACCGCGGCGGACTCGCCGTTGTTGACGGTGCCGTCGCCCCAGGTGTCGGTGGACTTGCTGTACAGCGTGCCGGTGCCCGAGGTCCCGTGGTTCAGGTTGGTGGTGTACATCCCACCGCGGGTGCCGTCCTTCAGCTGGTACGACGAACCCGACTGGGTGGTGCCGATGGTGACGTTGCCGACGAAGACGCCCTTGCCGGAGCCGGTCTCGATGCCGTCCCACTGCTGGATGACCTGGCCGCTGGTGGCGTCGGTGACGACGTGCATCTTGCTCGGGGTGCCGTCGGACTTGGTCGAGGAGACGACGGTCTCCCAGGCCAGCCGGGGGCTGTTGTCCGCGGCCCAGACCACCAGGCGCGGCGCGGTGTCGACCGCGGTGCCCTGCTCGGCGGCGAGCGCGGCGGTCTGCGCGGCCGGAGCGGCCAGCTTCGGCGTGGTGCTGACACCGCTCAGCGGGGCGGTGCTGGCCCGGTCAACGCTCTTGGTCGCACCGGTGGGCGCCTGGTGCACCACCAGGTCCCCACCCAGGACGGGCAGTCCGTTGAGGGTGCGCTCGTACCGCAGGTGGCGGGTGCCGTCCGCGTCCTGGAAGACGTCCTTGGTGACCAGCTTCTCCTCACCGCTCAGCCCGAGGCTCTGGGCGAGGCTGGTGGTCTGCTGGTTCGCGGCGGAGATCAGCTGGGCGCGGTTCGCCTGCTGGGCCGCGACGGCGGCCGGCGCGTCCGGCGTGGCCGCCTGGGCGATCACCGGTATGCCGGTGACCAGCAGCGCGGTGGAGGCGGCCATGACAACCGCCGCCTTCCGTGCGTGAGCGTAACGGGACATGCGGACTCCTTTTCCGACCGGCGCTGGGTCGCGCACGGTGGAGAGAAACCTGAGCCGCGGGGTCGCGGCGCAGTGGGGGCCCCCGCCGGGTGCGACGGGAGTGCGGATGCGGTGCTCACAACTCGTTGCAGGGTCGGACGCGCTGCACCTGAACTGGAACAGCTGCACCGGGGGGTGGGGTCCCCTCGTCTACAGCCGGGGGAATCGTGGCAGCAAACGAGCCGTTAATGACAGATGCATGCCACGGATTGGCCGATTCATTACCGAAACCGTATGGAGGGCGCTCCGTCAGTTGTGTTACCCCACGACGAACTCGTGAACACGGTTTTCATGGCCCCGGACAAAGTTCGATCACCACCGGCAGTCGGTGACCAGCACTCAGGGCCGGTTCCGGCCCCGGCGGGTGGCCGACAGCGCCCGGCAGACCCGGCACGTCACAGTTCCGGCCGTGCCATCAACGGTTTCCGGCCATCGCGCGTCCGGAACGCAACCGTGCCCCCGCCGCCCGCGAACGGGCCCCGCACCACCTGAACAGTGGTACGGGGCCCGGGAGTTGTCGGGGTGTACGAATCAGTGTCGGACGGGTCGGCGCCGGAACGAACCGGTGCCGACCGGTCGGCGACGGCGGGTCAGCGCTGGACGAACACCGCCACGGTGCGGCCCGGCACGGTGAAGGTACCGGTCGCGGCGTCGAAGCCGGACCGCTGCACCACCCGGTCCGCCCCGCCCGCCTGGACGGGGTGCAGCGCCTGGCCGGTGCCCTTCAGCGCCGGCACGGTCTGCGCCTGCGCCGTGGGCGTCGCGTTGAAGACCACCGTGACGCCCTTCTCCGCCCCCGGCAGCCCGGTGCCGTCCAGGTGCAGGGTGATCACCCCGGGCGTCTCGCCGGCGGTGCCGGAGAGCGGGTAGGAGAGCCGCTGCTGGACGGCGGCCAGGCTCGGCAGCGAGAACAGCGGCGAGGACTGCTTGATCCGCAGGAACTCCTGGTACTGCGCCGAGGCCGACCGGATGTCGGCCGCGCCGACGGTCAGCTCCGGGTTCGCCAGCAGGGACCGGGCGGCCGGCCACTGCTCCTGGTTGTCCTTCGCCATCGGCAGGCCGCGGCCCCAGCCGTTGCCCTGGGCCGGGTCCCAGTGGATCGCGTTGAACCAGTCCCCCGAGTCGTAGGAGTTGGAGTCGAGCGACTTGGAGCGCAGCAGGTCGCTGCCGGCCTGGGCGAAGCCCGCGCCCTGGGTGAGCGCGGTCAGCGAGAGCCCGAGCGCCTGCATCCGGGCCCGGTCGGCGGGCGCGGTTCCGGTCGGCAGCTTGTACGCGAGCGCGTCGAAGAGGTCGGTGTTGTCGTGGGCGTCCACGTACTCCACCGCCTCGCCGGGCTTGGCCGCGTACCCGGTCGGGGCGCCGTTGTAGTCGACCTGGGCGCCGGTGACGGGCTTTCCGGAGCTGTCGGTGAAGGAGTAGCCGGCCAGGTTGCCGGTCAGCCCGACCTTCAGCTGGTCCATCTGGTGCAGCAGCCGGGCCTTCTGCTCCTCCGGGGTGCCGTTCGCGGCCGAGCCGTTCGGGTCGGTGTACAGGCCCGAGGCGAAGCCCTGCTGCGGGGCGGAGTTCAGCATGAAGTTGCCGCCGCGGGCGGCGTCCCGGATCCGGTCGTCGAAGGTGGCGATGCCGGTGCCGGCCATGTTCTGCTGGGTGGCCTGCTCGAACCGGGCGTTGTTCGCGACGGCGCCGAAGTTCCAGCCCTCGCCGTAGAGGAACACGTTCTTCCCGTCCACGCCGTCCGAGTCCGGCGTCATCTTCCGCAGCGCGGCCTGCACGTCCAGCATGGTGGACTTCGGGTCCAGGCCCATCAGGTCGAAGCGGAAGCCGTCCACCTTGTACTCGCGGGCCCACAGCGTCACCGAGTCGACCACCAGCCGGTTCATCATGGCGTGCTCGGGCGCGGTGTCGGCGCAGCAACTGTCCGCCGTCACCTTGCCGTCGGCGTCCAGCCGCTGGTAGTAGCCGGGAACCACCTTGTCCAGCACCGAGTGCTCGGCCTGGCCGCTGGCGGCGGTGTGGTTGTAGACCACGTCGAGCACCACCCGCAGCCCGGCCGCGTGCATCGCCTGCACCATCTGCCGGAACTGCACCGTGCGGGCGACCCCGTTCGGGTCGGTGGCGTACGAGCCCTCCGGCACGTTGTAGTGCAGCGGGTCGTAGCCCCAGTTGTACGCGTCGTCGGCGGCCACGGCCGCCACGCACTCCTGCTGCTTCGGGCCGTCCGCCGGAAGGGACTTGAGGTCGCAGGCCGGCAGCTTCTGGTCGGCCCGGTTCTCCCGGACGGTGGCGATGTCGAAGGTCGGCAGCAGGTGGACCGTGGTCACCCCGGCCTTGACCAGGTCCCGCAGGTGCCGCATGCCGGCCGAGTCCGACTCGGTGAACGCCAGGTAGGTGCCGCGCTCGGCGGCCGGGACGGTGGGGTCCTCCACCGAGAAGTCCCGGACGTGCAGTTCCTGGATCTGCTGCTGCGCGGGCGGGACGGCCTGCGGGCGAGCGTGGTCGTCCCAGCCCGCGGGCTTGAGCGCCTTGGCGTCGAGGTCGGCGACCAGGCTGCGCCGGGAGTCGGTGGACAGCGCCACCGAGTACGGGTCGGTGACGGTGTTGACCACCAGCTGCTGGGTGGACGGCGCCCAGACCTTCACCTGGTACAGGTAGTACCTGCCGTCCAACTCGCCCTTGTCGCGGACGACTTCCCAGACGCCGGTCTCGTCGTCGAGCTTCAGCGGCAGCGTCTTCGGGGTGCCCCCGGTGGCGCTGTCGAAGACCTGGACGGAGACCTCCTGCGCGGTCGGTGCCCAGAGCGACAACGCCACCTTGCCGTTGTAGTAGGCCGGGCCGAAGTCGACCTTGCCGGTCCGCCCGGCGTACAGGTCGTCCAGCACGCCCGGGGTCTGCACCCCGGTGCCGGCCAGGACGGCGCCGCTGGGCAGGTGTTCGGTGAACAGCAGCTGGCCGCGGAGTGCGGCCGGGACGCGGGCGGCGTCCCTGGGGTCCACGGTGAAGGCCCGGTAGCCCGCCAGGTGCGGGTACTCGGCCTTCTGCGCGTCGGTCAGCCCGCCCTTGGCCGGGGTGAGCCGCAGCCACTTGCCGGGCTTGGTCAGCGCGCCCTTGTCGGCCCGGATGCCGCCCTCGGGGTCGTAGACCAGCTGGGCGCTGGTGCCGCCGGCCAGGGCCTCGTCGCCCGCGCCGTAGTTCGCCGGGACGACGACGGTCCTCGCGTCGATCCACTGGGCCTTGGCGCCGGTGAGGTCGATCTGCGAGGAGGCGGCCGGGTTCTGCGGCAGCAGGTAGCCCTCGCGGCCGCCGAGCACCCAGACCTCCCTGCCGTTGACGGCGAGGTCCAGCGACTGGTCGGCGGGCAGGTCCTTGTCGTTGCCCTTGTGCAGGATGTAGCTGAGGCTGGTCGCCCCGGGGGCGAGCGGCACCTCGAAGACGGCGCCGAAGGCGTCGCGGCGGGCCGGGGTCAGCGGCTTGCCCCAGTCGGTCGGGGTGGCGGCGCCGGTCCAGTCGTGCAGGCCCCAGCCGTCGTAGTCGCCGTCGGCCCGGTTGTAGTGGATGACGGCGGTGTTCGCCGGCTGGCCAGGACCGGTCGACCCAGCCGGCGGTCCCGGGTTCGCCGTGCGGACGGTCGCGTCCCCCTGCTTCAGCCACACCTCGCCGGTGCTGCCGACGTCGAGGTGCCGGTCGGCGTCGACGTCCTTGACGCCGTCCTTCTCCACGATGAAGCCGACGTCCGAGGCGCCGGGCTTGAGCTTCACGTACGCGAAGGCGCCGTACGCGTCCCGCCCGGTGAAGGCGTGCCCGGCCGGCCACGGGGTGGCCTCGCCGTCGGCGAGGTCGCCCCAGGCGTAGAGGTTCCAGCCGTCGTAGTCGCCGTCCGGCCGGTTGTAGTGGACGACGGCGTACGGGCGGGAGCCGGCGGTGGGCGCGGACTTGGGCGCGGGGGTGCCGGTGGTGAAGCTCGCGGTGGCGGAGCGCAGGTGGCCGCTGGAGTCCCGGACGACGGCCTTGTAGCGGACCACCGTGCCGGGGGCGACGGCGGCCAGGTCCTGGGTGACCTTGTACCCGCCGTTGTCGGCGGTGCCCAGGGTCTGCCAGGGCCCGTTGCCGATCTGGGCGGCGAAGCTCACCCGGTTGAAGCCGCCGTCCGTGGTGGCGCCGACCGTGACGAGCCCGGTCGAGCCGTCCGCGGGCGGCTGCACCGAGAGCTGCGGCGCGGCGGCCACCGGCGCGAGCCGGCCGCCCGCCTTGAGGACGAGCGAGGACAGCGCGGGCACGGTGACCGTCACCTTGCGGTCGGCGCCGCTGGTGACGCGGGCGCCCGCCGCCGGGTAGACCGGGTCGAAGCCCATCCCCGCCGAGAAGGTGTCCAGGGTGACGGTCTTCGCCTCGGCGGCGTTGTTGACCGCGACCAGGTACTCGACCTGCTGCCCGGCGTCGATCCGGGAGAAGGCGTACACGCCGGCGCCGTCGGCGGCGTACCGCTCGATCTGGGCGCCGTCGGCCAGAGCCGGGTTGTCGCGGCGCAGCTTGGCCAGTCCGGCGATGCCCTGGTAGAGCTCGCCGCCCTGCCCGTACCGGTCGGCCGGGCCGGAGGGGCCGCCGAGCACCCGGTCGCCGTTGTAGGAGGCCGTCTTCGAGGCGAACAGGTCCTGCCGGGCGTCCTTGTCGCCGCCCGCGCCGGTGAAGCCCTGCTCGTCGCCGTAGTAGACGACGGGCTGGCCGCGGGTGAGGAACTGCAGCTCGTTGCCGAGCCGGTCCTTCCTGAGCAGGGTGGCGTCGTCGGCGCCCGGGTTGTCGGCGAGCAGGAAGGAGCCGAAGCGGCCCATGTCGTGGTTGCCGAGGAAGGTGGGCAGCTCGTACGCGTCGGTGTCGGCGCTGGTGTAGCGGTAGTCCTGGGCGTAGACGTCGGCGAGGCCGCGCGCCGAGCCGCCCTGCGAGACGTAGGAGCGGGCCGCGCCCTGGAACGGGAAGTCCAGGGTGGCCTGGAGCCTGCCCTTGGTGACGTACGGCGAGGTGACCGCCGGGTCGCCGGAGTAGACCTCGCCGAACATGAAGAACTTCTTGTTGCCCTGCTTGGCGGCGAAGTCCTTGAGCGCGGGGGCCCACTGCTGCCAGAACGCCATGTTGACGTGCTTGACGGTGTCGATCCGGAAGCCGTCCACGCCGGCGTCCTTGACCCACTGCTGGTAGACCTTCTCGAAGCCCTTCACCACCTTGGGGTTCTGGGTGTCGAGGTCGTCCAGGCCGCTGAAGTCGCCCTCGGTGGCGGACTCGCCGACGAAGGTCGAGTCGCCCCGGTTGTGGTAGAGCGCCGGGTCGTTGAGCCAGGACGGGGTCTTGGCCGCGGCGTCTGCCGGGGTGCGGAAGACCGGGGTGTAGGGGAAGGAGTCCTTGGTGGTCCGCGGCCAGGGGGCGCCCGCGTCGGCGACGGCGGTCTCGTCCACCGGGTTCCCGTCCGCGTCGAGCGTCGGGTAGGCGCCGGCGGAGCGGTAGCCGTACTGCTTCTCGGCGTAGTCGATGACGTCGGCGGTGTGGTTGGTGATGACGTCGAAGAAGACCTTGATGCCGCGGGCGTGCGCCTTGGCTATCAGCTCCTTGAGCTGCTCGTTGGTGCCGAAGTGCGGGTCGACCTGGGTGAAGTCGGTGATCCAGTAGCCGTGGTACCCGGCCGAGGCGTCGGCCCCGCTGCCCTGCACCGGCTTGTTCTTGAAGATCGGGGCCAGCCAGATCGCGGTGGTGCCGAGGTCCTGGACGTAGTCGAGCCGCTGGATCAGCCCGGCCAGGTCGCCGCCGTGGTAGAAGCCCTTGTCCGCGGGGTCGAAGCCGTTCTCCAGCCGCCCCCCGGTGATGCCTCCGGCGTCGTTGGCGGTGTCGCCGTTGGCGAAGCGGTCGGGCAGGACGAAGTAGAACTGCTCCCGGGTGAGGTCGTGCCGCCCGGCGGTGGCCGCCAGCGCGGCGTCCGAGGGCGGGGCAGGCGGGGCGGCGGCGAGGGCCGCGGGGGCGCCGCCGAGGGTGGCGGCGGTCAGGGCCGCGGCCAGCAGGACGGCCGTGCGGCCCGGGGGTCTGCGGCGGCCAGGGGTTCGTTCGGCAGTGCTCCGTCGGGGGCGGAGCGGGGCATCGGCCACTGAGGGCTCCCTTAGGGGGAAGGGGCGATCGATTTCCCAGGAAGCTAGCGGCCTGCAATATGTTTCAGCAAGATGCAGAAATCGTTTCGTCGCCGGAAGTTCCAGCTGGAGGACCGTCTCCGACCACCCCGATTACTCCCCTGGAGCGACGCGCGTGACAATGGGACGTATGTCCGTCCCACCGGTATGCACCCAACCCCCGAGCACCCCCTACCCCGGTGGGCGCCGGCCCCTACCCCTCAAGGGGGACAGCCGGTGAAGAATCCACTTCCAGAGGATGAGCAGACGGCTACGAGCGGTCTGGCAGACTTGCCGTCCATGGGGGAACCGACCGAGATCCAGCGAGGCGACGCCCGGCGCGCCGACGCGGCCAGCGGTGGCGGTTCCGAAGCAGCGAAGGCCGTCCCCGGCCGCCTGCCCGATGGAGCCACCCGTGCCGCCCAGTCCCGTACCGCCGCCCTGCGCAGCCGCATCAGCGCCCAGCGCCGCTCACCGGCCAGGCCGCGGATCTGGTTCGAGCTGGCGCTGATCGGGATCAGCTACTGGGTCTACTCGATCGTGCGCAACGCGGTTCCCGAACAGGAAGCGATAGCCCAGAAGCACGCGAGCTGGATCTGGGACCTGGAGAACCACCTCGGCATCGCCGTCGAGCGCTCGATCAACCACGCCGTGGACAGCGTCGGGTGGCTCATCACGGGGATGAACTACTACTACGCGACCCTGCACTTCGTGATCACGATAGGCGTGCTGGTCTGGCTCTACCGCAGCCACCCCGGGCGCTACGTCGCGGCCCGCACAGTGCTGTTCGTGACCACCGGGATCGCCCTGGTCGGCTTCTACTTCTTCCCGCTGGCCCCGCCCCGGCTGATGACCGACGGCGGCTTCATCGACACCGTGAAGGTCCACGGCACCTGGGGCTCGATGGCCTCCGGGCCCGCCGCGCACGTCTCCAACCAGTACGCGGCCATGCCCTCGATGCACATCGGCTGGTCGATGTGGTGCGGCCTGGCGATCTTCTTCCTGGCCCGCCGCACCTGGGTCAGGGTGCTCGGCCTGATGTACCCGGCCGCCACCCTGGTGGTGATCGTCTCCACCGCCAACCACTTCTGGATGGACGCCGTCGGCGGCGAGCTCTGCCTGATGGTGGGCTTCCTCACCGCCCGCTGGATGTACCACGAGTGGGTCTACCGGCTGCCGAAGGTGCCCGCCCGGGAGACGCCGGCCGACCGGCCGATCACCGTCCCGGAGCAGTGGAGCGAGCCCGCGGTCAGCAGCGCGCGCCGCTAGCGCCCGTCTTCGAAGGGGCCCCGACCGGGGCCCCTTTCGCGTACCCGGGGCGGGCCGTCCCCGTGCGCGGCCCCGGTCAGTCGGCGCCGTAGAACAGCCGGTCCACCACCGCCCGGGCCCGCCGGGTGGTCCGCCGGTAGTCGTCCAGCAGCTCGCCGCTGTGCCCGGAGCCGTACCCGAGGTAGCGGGCCACCCCGGCCAGCTCCCGGGCCTCCCCCGGGAAGCTGTCCCCGGGCCGCCCGCGCACCAGCATCACCGCCGCCCGCACCCGGGAGGCCAGCACCCAGGCCGTGTCCAGCACCTCGGCGTCCTCCGGCTCGACCAGCCCGGCCTCCGCGGCCGCGGCCAGCGCCGCCCTGGTCCGGGTGGTGCGCAGGGCCGGCAGCTCGTACCCGTGCCGGAGCTGCAGCAGCTGCACCGTCCACTCGACGTCCGCCAGCCCGCCCCGGCCGATCTTGGTGTGGGTGGTCGGGTCGGCCCCGCGCGGCAGCCGCTCGGCCTCGATCCGCGCCTTGATCCGGCGGATCTCCACCAGGTCCCGCTCCGGCACCCCGCCGCCGGGGTAGCGCAGCGGGTCGATCAGCTGCCGGAAGCGCGCGCCCAGCTCCTCGTCCCCGGCCACCGGTTCGGCCCGCAGCAGCGCCTGGCTCTCCCAGGCGTGCGACCAGCGCCGGTAGTACGCCGCGTACGAGGCGAGGGTGCGCACCAGCGGGCCGCTGCGGCCCTCCGGTCGCAGGTCGGCGTCGACCAGCAGCGGCGGCTCGGTGGACGGCGCGCCCAGCTGGGCGCGCAGCTCGTGGCAGACCGCCTGGGCGGCCCGGGCGGCCGCCTCCTCCAGCGAGCCGAGCAGCGGCTCGTGGACGAAGAGCACGTCCGCGTCCGAGCCGTAGCCCAGTTCGTGGCCGCCGAAGCGGCCCATCGCGATCACCGCGATCCGGGTCGGCAGGTCCCCGTGCTCGGCCTCCCAGCCGGCCACGCAGGCGCGCAGCGCGCCGCCCAGGGTGGCGGCGTTGAGCGCGGTGAGCGCCTCCCCGGCGGTGTCCAGCGCCTCGGCCGGGTCCTCCCCGAGCCGCCCGAGCACGTCCGCGGCGGCGGTGCGGAACAGCTCGCGGCGGCGCACCGAGCGGGCGGCGGCCACCGCGGCGTGGGTGGACCCGGCCCGGCCGACGGCGGCCAGTATCTCCGACTGCAGCGCCGCCCGGCCGCGTGGTTCCAGGCCGTGCGGGTCGCCCAGCATGGCCACCGCCTCGGGGGCGCGCAGCAGCAGGTCGGGGGCGAGCCGACCGGCCGACAGCACCCGGGCCAGCTGTTCGGCGGCGGCGCTCTCGTCGCGCAGCAGCCGCAGGTACCAGGGGGTGCGGCCGAGCGCGTCGGAGACCTGGCGGAAGTTGAGCAGCCCGGCGTCCGGGTCCGCGGACTCGGCGAACCAGCCGAGCAGCACCGGCAGCAGGGTGCGCTGGATCGCCGCCTTGCGGCTCACCCCGGAGGCGAGCGCGCTGAGGTGCCGCAGCGCGGCGGCCGGGTCCGCGTAGCCCAGCGCCTCCAGCCGGGCCCGGGCCGCCTCCGGGCTGAGCCCGGTGGCGCCCGGCGGCAGTTCGGCGACGGCGTCGAGCAGCGGCCGGTAGAACAGCTTCTCGTGCAGCCGCCGGACCTCCATCGCGTGCCGCTTCCACTCGCGCTGCAGCGCGGCCACCGGGTCGGCGCGGGTGTCGTCGTTGATCAGCGCCGCCAGTGAGCGGGCCAGCCGGCGCAGGTCCTCGGCCCCGGTGGGCATCAGGTGGGTGCGGCGCAGCCGGTACAGCTGGATGCGGTGCTCCAGCGAGCGCAGGAAGCGGTACGCGGCGTCCAGCGAGGCGGCGTCCGCCCGGCCGACGTAGCCGCCCCGGGAGAGCGCGGCCAGCGCCTCCAGGGTGTTGCCGCTGCGCAGCGCCGGGTCGGTGCGGCCGTGCACCAGTTGGAGCAGCTGGACGGAGAACTCGACGTCGCGCAGCCCGCCCGGGCCGAGCTTGAGCTGGCGGTCCAGCTCGGTGGCCGGGATGGAGTCGATCACCCGGCGACGCATCTGCTGCACGTCGGCGACGAAGTTCTCCCGGGCGGCGGCCTGCCAGACCATCGGGGCGAGCGCCGCCACGTACGCGGCGCCGAGCTCCGCGTCCCCGGCGACCGGGCGGGCCTTGAGCAGCGCCTGGAACTCCCAGGTCTTGGCCCAGCGCTGGTAGTAGGCGAGGTGGCTGGCCAGGGTGCGCACCAGCGGGCCGTTGCGGCCCTCGGGGCGCAGGTTGGCGTCCACCGGCCAGATGGTGCCCTCGCCGGTGGTGTCCGCGCACAGCCGGGTGAGGGCGGCGGCCAGCCGGGTGGCGGCCTTGAGCGCCTCGTGCTCGTCCACGCCCTCGCGCGGCTCGGCGACGAAGACCACGTCCACGTCCGAGACGTAGTTGAGCTCGCGGCCGCCGCACTTGCCCATGCCGATCACGGCGAGCCGGCAGGCCGCGGCCGCCTCCGGGTCCTGCTCGGCGGCGAGGTCCAGGGCGGTCTGGAGGGTGGCGCCGGCCAGGTCGGCGAGTTCGGCGGCGGTCTGCGCGAGGTCGGTGGTGCCGGTGAGGTCGCGGGCGGCGATGGCGAGCAGGCAGCGGCGGTAGGCGACGCGCAGCGCGTTCGCGGGGCCGAGGGTGTCGTCCCGGACGCCCTCGGCGAGGGAGCGGCGGAAGTCCTCCGGGCCGGGGTGCATGTCGCGCAGTTCGAAGGTGACCAGCACGTGCCAGTCGTGCGGGTGCCGGGCCAGGTGGTCGCCGAGCGCGGTGGAGACGCCGAGCACGCCGAGCAGCCGGTCGCGCAGCGGCTTGGAGGTGGTGAGGGTGTCGCGCAGGGTGTGCCGGTCGGCCGCGTCGGCGGCCTCCAGCAGCCGGGACAGGCCGAGCAGCGCGAGGTCGGGGTCGGCGGTGGCGCCGAGCGCGTCCAGCAGCACGGGGTCGTCGGCCAGGCCCTCCAGCCCGGGGCCCTCCAACAGCCGCACCGCCCGCGCCGGGTCGGTGAACCCGCGCCGGACCAGCCGGTTCTCCGGCCGGCTGACCCGGCTCCCGGCCCGCTGCTCCTCCACCGCCATCGGCCCCTCCATCCGTCCGCCCAGGGGCCCGTCCGGGCCTGGCAGGTCCGTCCGGGCCCTAGCAGGTTACGCGCCCCGGCACCCGGTCGCCGGACGCGACCGCCCGCCGCCGTCGGCGTGACCTCGGCCCCGCCGTGCTCGTTCACCCGGGCGCCGCCCCCGTCCCCCCGCCCCCGGAGCGCCGATGCCCACGACCGGCCCCAGCCGCCTGCCCTCGCTCACCGGGCTGCGCTTCTGGGCCGCCCTGCTGGTGGTGCTCTACCACCTCTCCCGCAAGGTGGGCGAGGTGCCGCTGCTCAGCCCGCTCGCCTGGTACGGCCGTTCGGGCGTGACGTTCTTCTTCGTGCTCTCCGGTTTCGTGCTGGCCTGGACGTACGGGGCCTCGCCCGCCCGGCCGTGGGTCTTCGCCCGCCGCCGGTTCGCCCGGATCTGGCCGTTGCACGTGCTGACCACCGCGCTGTCCCTGGGCGCGGACGCGGCGATCGGCGCGGTGCTGCCGGTGGCGGCGGCGCTCTGGTCGCTGGCGCTGGTGCACCCGTGGACGCTGCCCACCCTGTACGGCGGCAACCCGGCCTCCTGGTCGCTGGGCGCCGAGGCCTGGTTCTACCTGCTGTTCCCGCCGCTGCTGCGCCTGCTGGCCCCGCGCCGGCGCGCCTGGCTGCCGCTCGCGGCCCTGTGCGCCGTGCTCGGCCCGGTGCTGTGGGCGGCCGGTGCCGTGCTGCCCGCCGACCCGACGGTGCGCGGCTGGCTGCTGGACTACCTGCCGCCGGCCCGGACCCCGCAGTTCGTCCTGGGCGTGGTCACCGGCCTGGCCGTGCGGCACGGCGTGCTCCCCCGGGTGCGCCTCCTGCGGCCGGGGCTCCTCCCGGCGGCCGCCGCCGTGCTGCTCTTCCACGTCCTGCTGGTCCCCTGGCACGCCGCCGTCCCGGACTCCTCCTGGTACGGCCCGTACAGCGCCTCCCAGTTGCTGTCCGCACCGCTGTTCGCCGCCCTGCTGGCGGCCGCCGCCCGGCGGGACGCCTGCGGGGCCCCGCCCCGGCTGCTGGCGGGCCGGACGGCCGTACGGCTCGGCGAGTGGTCGTACGCCTGGTACCTGGTGCACGAGATCGGCGTCCGCTGCTGGCTGGCCGTCCAGGACCGCCCGGCGCCGGGGGCCGCGACGCTCGGCGTCTGGCTGCTGCTGGCGGGCGGCTCGCTGGTGGCCGCGGGGGCCCTGTACCGCTGGGTGGAACGCCCCTGCGAGCGGCTGCTGCGCGGCGCCCCGCGGGGCCAGGACGCGGCGGCGCCGCTGCCGCCCCGCGCGGTGCGGGTGGTGCGGCAGCGGCGCCGTGGCCGGACGGTGGATCAGCCCTCGGCGGATCAGCCCTCGGTGGAGCCGTCCAGGTTGACGTAGGCGTAGAAGACGCCCAGGTCGTAGCCGTCCTTGTCGGTGTCGAACAGCACCTTGATGTCGGTGTCGCCGTTGCGCAGGAACGGCGAGATGTCCCAACGGTTGGAGTCGTAGCCGAAGTTGTTGCGGTTGTACGGGGTGCGGATGAACTGGTCGGCCGGGGTCAGCTCCTCGATGGTGGAGTTGAACGCGTCGTTGGAGGCGTGGTTGAGGTCCGAGAAGAGCGCCTGCGGGCCGTTGGTGGACTTGATGGCGAGGGTGTCGCCGGTCCACTTGAGGTCGCCGTCGTAGACCACGAAGCCGAGCTTGCCCGCGACCGGGCCGGCGGCGGGGGTCCGGAGCCCGGTGAGGTCGAACTCGCGCGGCGGGCTGTCCGGCAGCTCGACCCGGAAGCCGTCCCACAGGTGGATGTGCCGGTACGGCTTGCAGTCGTTCTCGTACGCGACCACGATCGTCCAGCCGCCCCAGCTGTGCGGCTTCACCACCGAGTCCATGTTGGCGACGGTGTAGGTGCCGTTGCCGGCCTGCCGGACCAGGTCGGTGATGTCGGCGGAGGCCTGGTAGCTGCTCTCCACGTCGGTGGTGATGTAGCCGATCGAGGGCTGGTCGTTGGCGATGTTGCGGTACTGGCCCTCGCCCGGGACCTTCAGGTACACCTCGTCGATCTGGTTCTCCGGCAGCACGACGTCGTCGATGCCGCGGGTGCCGCCCCAGTACAGCCGGGCGTACTTGACCCGGGAGCCGTCGATCAGGCCCAGGTCGGCGGAGCTGGCGGAGTAGATCCCGTCGCCGAGCGGGCCGACCGAGCCCGGGTCGATGTTGATGTACTTCATCTCGTACTTGTTGTTGATCGGCCGGGAGCCGAGGCCCTTGCGGGCGTCCTCGCAGGGCGGCTGCTCCGGGTCGAGCGGCGCCTTCGTCTCGTCGCAGGTCATCAGCGAGTTGCTGATCCGGGTGATGGAGCCGTGGAAGTCGCCCTCGAAGCGGGTGGTGAACGGCAGCTGGTTCTCGGCGATCGTGGTGGCCCGCTGCTGCGGGCGGTGCGGCTGCGGCGCCTGCAGCGCCTGGAACGACTGGAGCGGGTTCTTCGACTGCAACGACTGCAGCAGCTCCAGCGGGTTCTTCGGGTGCAGCGGGAGCTGCGGGAGCTGCGAGCTCTGCGGGCTCTGCGAGTTCTGCGAGCTCTGTGGGGCCTGCGAGTTCTGCGAGTTCTGCGAGCTCTGCGGGTACTGCGCACCCGCGTTCGCACCGGTGCCCGTACCCGAACCGCGGGCGTCGGCGACGGTCGGGACGGCCAGCAGCTGGCCCGCGACGGCGGCCACGGCGGCACCCACGACGCAGGTCCGGCGGACGAGCAGTCGGGTGGCGGCGGCGCGACTGACGGAGGAGGTCATGTGATCCTCTTTCAGGATGAAACGGACATTCAGGCCCCATCGGACCATGACACCCGGTCATACAAGCTTCACATTCCGCCACCGCGACCGGCGATCCGTCGCAGATCCACTCCATAGGACGGCCCGCCGTCGTCCCTTCGGGCGACAGCGGGCCGGAAACGGTTTGAGCGGCCGTCAGCCGCTCACAGCACCTGGAGGTTCTTCCGCAGCTCGAACGGGGTGACCTCGGAGCGGTACTCCTCCCACTCCTTGTGCTTGTTGCGCAGGAAGAAGTCGAAGACGTGCTCGCCGAGGGTCTCGGCGACGAGTTCGCTGCGCTGCATCAGGTCGATGGCCTCGCCGAGGTTCTGCGGCATCGGCTGGATGCCGAGGGCACGGCGCTCGGAGTCGGTCAGCGCCCACACGTCGTCGTCGGCGCCGGGCGGGAGCTCGTAGCCCTCCTCGATGCCCTTCAGGCCGGCCGCGAGGGTGACGGCGTAGGCGAGGTACGGGTTGCAGCCGGTGTCCAGGGAGCGGACCTCGATCCGGGTGGAGCCCTGCTTGCCCGGCTTGTACATCGGCACCCGGATCAGCGCCGAGCGGTTGTTGTGGCCCCAGCAGATGTACGAGGGCGCCTCGCCGCCGGCCCCGGCGGTGCGCTGGGAGCCGCCCCAGATCCGCTTGTAGGAGTTCACCCACTGGTTGGTGACGGCGGCCGTCTCGGCGGCGTGCTTCAGCAGACCGGCGATGAAGGACCGGCCGACCTTGGAGAGCTGGTACTCGGCACCGGACTCGTGGAAGGCGTTGCGGTCGCCCTCGAACAGCGAGACGTGGGTGTGCATGCCGCTGCCGGGGTGCTCGGAGAACGGCTTGGGCATGAAGCTCGCGTGCACGCCCTGCTCCAGCGCGACCTCCTTCATGACCAGCCGGAAGGTCATGATGTTGTCGGCGGTGGAGAGCGCGTCGGCGTAGCGCAGGTCGATCTCCTGCTGGCCGGGGGCGCCCTCGTGGTGCGAGAACTCGACCGAGATGCCCATCGACTCCAGCATGGTGATCGCCTGGCGGCGGAAGTCGTGGCCCACCCCGCGCGGGGTGTGGTCGAAGTAGCCGGACTGGTCGGCGGGGATCGGCGGGGTGCCGTCGCCGGGCAGGTTCTTCAGCAGGAAGAACTCGATCTCCGGGTGTGTGTAGAAGGTGAAGCCCTGCTCGGAGGCCTTCTCCAGGGTGCGCTTGAGCACGAACCGGGGGTCGGCGAAGGAGGGCGAGCCGTCCGGCATCAGGATGTCGCAGAACATCCGGGCGGTGCCCGGGGTCTCCGAGCGCCACGGCAGGATCTGGAAGGTGGTCGGATCCGGCTTGGCGATCATGTCGGACTCGTACACCCGGGCGAACCCCTCGATCGCCGAGCCGTCGAACCCGATGCCCTCCTCGAAGGCCTGCTCCAGCTCGGCCGGCGCCACCGCGACCGACTTCAGGAAGCCGAGCACGTCGGTGAACCACAGCCGGACGAACCGGATGTCACGCTCTTCGAGCGTCCGAAGCACGAACTGCTGCTGCTTGCCCATGGGGACAGTCTCACCTCTGCTCTTTACGCTCGTGTTACGCCCCGGAGGCCGTGGAAAGACCTCGTAAAGCGGTTGCCCCCATCATGGCCGATCCCCGCCCGGCCCGGCAGTGCCGACCCCCGCCGCCGGATCCCGCCCAGGACATCGCGTCAGTTAGACGATTACACTCGGGGCATGCCCAATCTCCGTCTCGCCCTGTGCCAGACCGACCCCTGGGTCGGCGACCTCGCCCGCAACGGCGACGAGGTGGTGCGCCGGACCAAGCAGGCCGCGGAGGCCGGCGCGCAGCTGGTCGCCTTCCCCGAGATGGCCCTCACCGGGTACCCGGTGGAGGACCTCGCCCTGCGCCACTCCTTCGTCGAGGCCTCCCGCGCCGCGCTGGTCGCCCTGGCCGCCCGGCTGGCGGCGGAGGGGCTGGGCGGGGTCCCGGTGGTGGTCGGCTACCTCGGGCGCTCCGAGCACGCCTCGCCGCGCTTCAACCGCCCGGCCGGCTCCCCGCAGAACTGCGCCGCCGTGCTGCACCGGGGCGAGGTGGTGACCCGCTTCGCCAAGCACCACCTGCCCAACTACGGCGTGTTCGACGAGTTCCGCTGGTTCGTCCCGGGCGACCAGCTGCCGGTGCTGCGGCTGCACGGGGTGGACGTCGCGCTGGCGATCTGCGAGGACATCTGGCAGGACGGCGGCCGGGTCACCGCCGCCCGCGAGGCCGGCGCCGGGCTGCTCCTGGTGGTCAACGGCTCCCCGTACGAGCGGAACAAGGACGACCAGCGGCTGGAGCTGGTGCGGCGCCGGGCCGCCGAGGCGGGCTGCGCCCTGGCGTACGTCAACATGGTCGGCGGCCAGGACGAGCTGGTCTTCGACGGCGACTCGATCGTGGTCGGCGCGGACGGTGAAGTCCTGGCCCGCGCCCCGCAGTTCGAGGAGCACCTGCTGGTGCTGGACCTCGACCTGCCGGCCGCCGCCGGCGACGACACCGACGGCCTGCTGCTCAGCGACGGGCTGCACCTGGTCCGTACCGAGCTGGGCGGCGGGCCGCAGGCCGCGCCCGCCGAACCGCTCACCGCCGGGGTGGCGCCGCGGCTGTCCGACGAGGCCGAGATCTGGGCCGCGCTGGTCTCCGGCACCCGGGCGTACGTGGCCAAGAACGGCTTCGACTCCGTGCTGATCGGCCTGTCCGGCGGCATCGACTCGGCACTGGTGGCCGCGATCGCGGTGGACGCGGTCGGCGCGCCGAACGTGCACTGCGTCTCGATGCCCAGCCGCTACTCCTCCCAGCACTCCCGGGACGACGCGGCCGAACTGGCCCGCCGGACCGGGCTGCGCTTCCGGACCGTCTCCATCGCCCCGATGTTCGACGCCTACCTGGGCGCCGTCGAGCTGACCGGCCTGGCCGAGGAGAACCTCCAGTCCCGGCTGCGCGGCACCCTGCTGATGGCGATCTCCAACCAGGAGGGGCACCTGGTGCTCGCGCCCGGCAACAAGAGCGAGCTGGCGGTCGGCTACTCGACCCTGTACGGCGACTCGGTGGGCGCCTACGGGCCCGTCAAGGACGTCTACAAGTCGCTGGTCTTCCGGCTGGCGCGCTGGCGCAACGAGGAGGCCGGACGGCGCGGCGAGGTGCCGCCGATCCCGGAGCACACCATCACCAAGCCGCCGTCCGCCGAACTGCGGCCGGACCAGGTGGACACCGACTCGCTGCCCGACTACGACCTGCTGGACAGCCTGCTGGCCCGCTACATCGAGGGCGACGAGGGCCGGGACGCGATCGTGGCGGCCGGCTTCGACCCGGCCCTGGTGGACCGGGTGGTCCGGCTGGTCGACACCGCCGAGTACAAGCGGCGCCAGTACCCGCCGGGCCCGAAGATCTCGGCCAAGAACTTCGGCCGGGACCGCCGCCTGCCGATCACCAACCGCTGGCGGCGCGGCTGATCCCCACCCGGCCGACCCGTACCCGGCCGACCCTCAGGAGGAGTACCGGTACGTGGCGGCCACCGGGAGGTGGTCGCTGCCGTCCCGGGGCAGGGTGCGGGAGTCCACCGGCTTCAGCCCGCCCTTGCTCATGATCTGGTCGATCCGGGCCATCGGGAAGGCGGCCGGCCAGCTGAAGCCGAAGCCGTCCCCGGCGGCGCCCTGGGCCGAGCGCATCTGCGAGGTGACCGGCGCCAGGCTGCGGTCGTTCATGGTGCCGTTGAGGTCGCCGAGCAGCAGGACCTTCTTCAGCGGCTCGGCCTGGATCGCGTCGCCGAGCGCCTGCGCGCTGACGTCCCGCTGGTTGACGGTGAAGCCGCCCTCGGCCTTCAGCCGCACCGAGGGCAGGTGCGCGACGTACACCGCGACCGGGCCCTGCGGGGTGGTGACCTCGGCCCGGAAGGCCCTGGTCCAGCCGATCTTCAGGTCCACCGGGGTGACGTCGCCGATCGGGTACTTCGACCAGAGCCCGACGGTGCCCTCCACGGTGTGGTGCGGGTAGGCGGCGGCGAGCCCGGTCTCGTACGAGCGCAGCTGCTTGCCGGCCAGCTCCTGCAGGGCGACGATCTGGGCGCCGGAGTCCACCAGGGTGCGGACGGTGCCCGGCACGTCGGTGTTGGCGGCGGCGACGTTGTGGCTGACCACCGTCCAGTCGCCCTTGCCGCCGCTCTTGTCGCTCAGCAGGCCGCCGAACAGGTTGGCCCAGAGCACGACGGGCAGCAGCAGGGCGATCAGCGCGGTGGCGGAGCGGCGCAGCAGCGCGGGCACCAGCAGCACCGGGACGGCCAGGCCCAGCCAGGGCAGGAAGGTCTCCAGCAGGCTGCCGAGGTTGCCGGCGCTGTTGGGGACCTCGGCGTGCAGGGCGATCAGCGCGGCGGTGAGCACGGCCAGCACGGCGACCACCAGGCCGCGCCGCCAGGTGGTGCTGCCGCGGGCGTCCCGGCCCCAGTGGCGCAGGCCGAGGAAGCCGCCCCGACGCGACGCGGGGGCCGGGCCGTCGGCGCCGCCCCCTGGGGCCGCGATCCGTTCGGTCCTGTCCGCCTGCGCCATGAAGTGGCTCCCGTTCGCTCGTGCCGCCGCCGTTCCGGTACCCGGACCGTCGAAGGTGCGGGCACGACCGGACCGGTGCCGGTTTGATCGGATACCCGGCTCAGCCTATGCCGGGACAGACGTCGGGCCCGCTGAGCGGGTTCCGGCGTGGCCCGGTTTGGTGAGCGAGGCCACGTCCGGTCCGGTGAGCGAGGCCACGTCCGGTCCGGCGGGCGAGGCCGCGTCCGGGGCACCGTCCGGCCGGGTCAGCGGGGTGCCAGGCCTTCGAGCATGGAGTCGACCAGCTTGCGGGCCAGGTCCGGGTCCTCCAGGTCGGAGTCGTCCCACAGGATGCTGCGGTAGAGGATCGGCCCCATCAGCAGGTCGTTGAGCAGTTCCAGGTCGAGGTCGTCGCGGATCACGCCCTCGGCGACGGCCCGGCGGATCAGGCCGAGCCCGACCTCCCGGCGGGGCTTGATCACCCGGTCCCGGTAGGCGGTGTACAGCTCGGGCAGGGTCTGCATCTGGCCGAGGGCGGCCTTGAGCACCCAGCGGGTGCGCTTGGCCAGGCCGCGCCGGCGGACGTGGTCCACCAGGGCGATCAGGTCGGCCCGGGCGCCGGCGCCGGTGGGCTCCGGCAGCGGCTCCTCCAGTCGGCTGACCACGTCGACCAGCAGGGCCTCCTTGTTGGGCCAGCGCCGGTAGATGGTGGCCTTGCCGACGCCGGCGGCGGCGGCGATGCCCTCGATGGTGAGCTCGGACAGCGCGGTGCCGCCGGCCATCAGGTCCTCGACGGCCCCGAAGATGGCCTGCTCGGCGGCCTCGCTGCGGGGCCGGCCACGGCGTACCTCCGCGCAGTGCTGCCCGGTGCCGGCGGTCGGCGTGTCCGTCTTCATCCCCGCTGTCTCTCCCTCGTCCTCCCCGGTCGCCCTGGCGCCGTGGGGTGTCCTCCGGTGGGCCCTCGGCAGGGGGCCTGCCGGGACCGAGGCCCCGCCACCCGGGCGTACCCGGGTGACAGGGCCATTGTCACTCAGTCGCGGTACGGCCGGCCGCCGGTCAGGCGTCCGCGGCCGCGGACTCCCGCTCCTGGCCGCGCTGCTCGGGGGCCGGTCCGGCCGGTCCCGCGGGGGCGGCCGAGCGGCCCGGCAGCAGGAACCAGGCGACGACGGCGCCGATCACCGAGACGCCCACCGAGAGCGAGGCGACCACGTGCATGGCGTGGATGAAGGAGTCGTTCGCCGGGGCGACCAGCGCCTCGCCGCCGGGGATGCGGCCGGCGATGGCCAGGGTGGCCTCCAGCGACTCGCCGGCCTTGTCGCGCAGCCCCTCGGGCAGGTGGGTCAGGGTGTCGGCCATCCCGTCGCGGTAGACGGTGGAGAGCACCGCGCCGAGCACGGCGACCCCGAGCGAGCCGCCGACCTGGCGGAAGGTGTTGTTGACGGCCGAGCCGGCGCCGGCCTTCTCACGGGGCAGCGAGGCCATGATCGCGACGGTGACCGGCGGCATGACGTGCGCCATGCCGGCGCCCATCACCAGGCCGAGCAGGACCAGCACCCAGATCGGGGTGGTGGCGGTCAGCACGACGTAGCCGACGAAGCCGAGCGCGACCAGCAGCATGCCGCCGGCGGCGGTGGCGGCGACGCCGAGGCGGTCGACCACCAGCCGGGCCCGCGGCGCGAACACCAGCTGGGCGGCGGCCAGCGGCAGCATCAGCACACCGGCCTGGAGGGCGCTGTAGCCGCGCACGCTCTGGATGTAGAAGACGCCGAAGAAGGAGACGCCCATCAGCGCGAAGAAGATCACGCCGACGACCACCACGGAGGCGCTGAACACCCGGTTGCGGAACCAGGTGACGTCCAGCGCGGGGAACGCGGTGCGGCGCTCGTACCAGACGAAGGCGACCAGCGCGACCACGCCGACCAGGGTCGGCACCCAGGCCCCGGCCGCGGTGAAGTCGGCCAGCTCGCCGCCCTTGATGATGCCGTAGATCAGCGCGACCAGGCCGATGATCGACAGCAGTACGCCGATCGGGTCCATCCGGCCCGGGTTGGGGTCCTTGGACTCGGGGACCAGGATCACCATCGCTATCACCGCGACGACCACGATCGGGACGTTGACCAGGAAGACCGAGCCCCACCAGAAGTGCTCGATCAGCAGGCCGCCGGTGATCGGGCCGATGGCGATGGCCAGGCCGACCGCGCCGGCCCAGATCCCGATCGCCTTGGGCTGCTCGGAGCGCTCGAAGACGTTCATGATGATCGCCAGCGTGGCGGGCATCGCGAGCGCGCCGCCGACGCCCATCAGGGCGCGGTAGCCGATGAGTTCACCGGGCGAGGCGGCCAGCGCGGACAGCAGCGAGGCGATCCCGAAGACCACCATGCCGGCCAGCAGCGCGCGCTTGCGGCCGAACCGGTCGCCGAGCAGGCCGGAGGTGAACAGCAGCCCGGCGAAGACCAGGGTGTAGGAGTTGATCGACCATTCCAGGTCGCTCTGGGTGGCCCCGAGGCCGACCGGCGCGGGGGTCGCGATGGTCTTCATCGCGACGTTGAGGATCGAGTTGTCGAGCACGACGACGAGCAGGGCGAGCAGCAGGGTGCCGAGGATCGCCCAGCGCCGACGGTGGATGGCTTCCGGCACGCGGGGTGGCGCGGCTGCGGTGGTCATGGGTGTTCCCGTCCGTGGTGGTGTGGCACTGGCGGGCAATTCCGAGCCGAATGCGTCTCGTAACCCCCCGCACCAGACTAGCGGCCGATACGATACGAGACGAACCCGTTTCGTAAAGAGCAGGCAAATTCGGGGGCCTCCCGCGCACCCCGGCGCGGGGCGCCCGCGCACCCGGTGCGGCGCGGATCGCACCCGGTGTGGCGTGGATCGCACCGGGACGAACGCACCCCTCTTTGCGCCGGAGCCGGGGCGTGCAAGCATGGAGGTGATCCGGGGACGCCGTACGGCGCCACGAGACGACAACCCTTCAGGAGTCCGTTCGATGAACGCTTCTACGCCTTCGCCTGCCCAGAACCAGGCGTCGACCACCACCCTCTACGGCGGGGTCACCAACCGCCGGGTCACCGTCCGCGACCTCGCCGCCGCCAAGCAGCGCGGCGAGAAGTGGTCGATGCTGACCGCCTACGACGCCCTCACCGCGGGCGTGTTCGACGAGGCCGGCATCCCGGTGCTGCTGGTCGGCGACTCGGCGGGCAACTGCCACCTCGGCTACGAGACCACCGTCCCGGTGACCATGGATCAGATGGTGATGCTCTCCGCCGCCGTCGTCCGCGGCACCAAGCGGTCCATGATCGTCGCCGACCTGCCGTTCGGCTCGTACCAGGAGTCCCCCGCGCAGGCCATGCACAACGCGGCCCGGCTGATGAAGGAGGCCGGGGTCGGCGCGGTCAAGCTGGAGGGCGGGGAGCGCAGCGCCCGCTCGATCGAGCTGCTGGTCGAGGCCGGCGTCCCGGTGATGGCCCACATCGGCCTCACCCCGCAGTCCGTGCACGCCCTCGGCGGCTACCCGGTCCAGGGCCGCGGCGACGAGGCGGCCCACCAGCTGCTCCGCGACGCCAAGGCCGTCCAGCAGTCCGGCGCCTTCGCGGTCGTGCTGGAGGCCGTCCCGGCCGAGCTGGCCGCCCAGGTCACCGAGCAGCTGGCGATCCCGACCGTCGGCATCGGCGGCGGCCCGGACACCGACGCCCAGGTGCTGGTCTGGACCGACATGGCCGGCATGACGGCCGGCCGGGTGCCCAAGTTCGTCAAGCAGTACGCCGACCTGCGCACCGTCCTCGGCGACGCCGCCCGCGCCTACGCCCAGGACGTCCGCACCGGCGCCTTCCCCGCGGCCGAGCACAGCTTCACGTAAGGACCGCCGCAGTGGCCCCGCTCCCCCGCCGGGAGCGGGGCCGCCGCCGTTCCCGGCCCCTCCGCGGCCGCTGACAGCGGCGTGACAGCGAACCGACAGCGCACCGCCCCGGCCGACAGGGAGCTGACAGCCGGGGCGGACAGCCTGGGGGCATGACACGAATCGCGACAGCCCCGAACGACCGGGGAACCACTTCCGGGAACGCCGTGGAGGTGCGGGGCATCGTCAAGCACTACGGCGAGACGAAGGCCCTCGACGGGGTCGACCTGACCGTCCGGGAGGGCACCGTGCTCGCCCTGCTCGGCCCCAACGGCGCGGGCAAGACCACCCTGGTGCGCGTCCTCTCCACCCTGATCAAGCCGGACGCCGGCACCGCGTACGTCGGCGGCTACGACGTGCTGCGCCAGCCCAAGCAGCTGCGCCGCACGATCGGCCTCACCGGCCAGTACGCCTCCGTGGACGAGCTGCTCTCCGGGTACGAGAACCTCTACCTCATCGGCCGGCTGCTGGACCTCCCGCGCCGGGAGGCCAGGGCCCGGGCCGCCGAGCTGCTGGAGCGCTTCTCGCTCACCGAGGCCGCCAAGCGGACCGCCAAGACCTACTCCGGCGGCATGCGCCGCCGCCTCGACCTGGCCGCCAGCATGATGGGCCGCCCCCGGGTGCTCTACCTGGACGAGCCCACCACCGGCCTGGACCCGCGCACCCGCAACGAGGTCTGGGACGAGGTGCAGCGGATGGTCGCCGAGGGCAGCACCGTGCTGCTGACCACCCAGTACATGGAGGAGGCGGAGCAGCTCGCGAACGAGCTGACCGTCATCGACCGCGGCCGGGTGATCGCCAACGGCGCCGTCTCCGAGCTCAAGGCCAAGGTCGGCGGCCAGACCCTCCAGGTCCGCCCGGCCCACCCGGCCGAGCTGCCCGAGATGGCCCGCTGCCTGCACGAGAGCGGCATCCTCAACGCCACCGTCTCCACCGACACCGGGCTGCTCGCGGTGCCGATCACCGGCGAGGAGCAGCTGACCGCGGTGATCGGCGTACTCGGCACCCGCGGCTTCGCCATCGCCGGCATCGACACCAAGGTGCCCAGCCTGGACGAGGTCTTCCTCGCCATCACCGGCAAGCCCGCGTCCGCCGCCGTGCCCGCCCCCAGCCTCGCCAAGGAGCCCGTCGCATGACCACCGCCACGCTCACCCCCTCCCGGGCCCGGGACACCCGGCCCCCGGCGGAGGACTCCCGGATCGGCCTGACCGGCACCCTGCGCCACGTCGGCGCGCTGACCCGGCGCAACCTGATGCGGATCAAGGCCGACCCGGAGTCGATGTTCGACGCCGTGCTGATGCCCGTCATCTTCACCGTGCTGTTCGTCTACGTCTTCGGCGGCGCGATGGCCGGCGACCAGGACACCTACAAGCAGTACCTGATCCCCGGCCTGCTCGGGCAGACCGGCCTCACCCTCGCGATGGCCGTCGGCACCGGCCTCAACAGCGACTTCCAGAGCGGCGTGATGGACCGCTTCCGCACGCTGCCGATCGGCCGGGCCTCCGTCCTGCTGTCCAAGATCGTCGCCGAGACCCTCCGCGGGCTGCTCTCCTTCGCGATCCTGATCGGCTTCGCGATGTGCATCGGCTTCGAGGTGAAGACCGGACCGCTGGAGGTGCTGGCCACGATCGGCCTGGCCCTGCTGTTCGGCATGTCGATCGTCTGGATCTCGATGCTGCTGGGCATGGCCCTGCGCAGCGCCCAGGCCGTCCAGGGCGTGGCCATGCTGGTCCTGATGCCGATGCAGTTCGGCAGCTCGATCTTCGCCCGGACCGACACCATGCCGGGCTGGCTGCAGTCCTTCACCAAGGTCAACCCGCTCTCGGCGCTGGCCGACGCCTCCCGCTCCCTGCTCAACGGCACGGGTCCGGTGGCCCACCCGGTGATGATCGTGCTGATCTGGTCGGCCGCCGTGACCGCCGTCTTCGCCCCGCTGGCGGTCGCCCGGTTCCGCAAGCGGACCTGACCCCCATGACCACCGTCGGCTCCCCCGGCCCTCGCCGGGGAAGGCCGCCGGGCAGGGCGGCCGGCCGCCCCGGACAGGCGCCGGCCGCCGTACGGGCCCGTGCGGCCGGTGACCAGGGGACGGGCACCGGCCGTACGGGCACCGGCTGTGCGGGCACCGGCTGTACGGGATCCGACCGCCCGGGCCCGACCGCGCCGTGGCTAGCCGAGCAGCCCCTCCAGCAGCTCGAAGACCTGCTCCTGGGTCATCCCGACCCCGCCCGCCCGGGCCTCCTCGTACCCCGCGTCCCCCAGCGACTCCCGCAGGGCCGCCTCCGAACGCGCCCGCTCGACCCGGTCCAGGTAGCCGCCCTTCGGGCCGTTCAGCCCGCCGTGGGCGCCGGCCAGCACGGCCGCCGCCCGGGCCCGCCCGAGGTCCCCGTCGCGCTGGGCGAAGCTGCCCAGCACCGCCGTCACCGCGGGCACCACCATGACCGTCATGTGCTCGGCGAAGCCGCTCGCGGCCGTCACCGCCCGCAGCTGCCGCCAGCCGGCGCGCAGCAGGTCGAGCCCCGCCTCCGGGTCCCCGGCCCGGGCGGTGATCCAGCCGCGGGCGCTCATCAGCATCCCGGTCACCAGGCTCGGCGCGAAGCCGCCGACCCGGACTATGTCCAGCTCGTCCAGCTCGGCCAGCGCCTGCGCGAACTCGCCGCGGTGGGCGTGGATGCCGCAGAGCGTCAGGTGGCCGAACATCAGCGCCCCGGTGGTGGCCTGGTTGAGGCCCGGGGTGTCGATGGAGGCCAGCGCCTCGCGGACGACCCGCTCGCCGTGCTCCATGTCCTGCTCCAGCAGGGCGGTGCCCAGGTTCACCCGCAGGATCGGCACCTCCTGCGGCGCCCCCAGCTCCTCGATCAGCTCGATCGCCCGCGCGTACGCCTCGGCGGCGGCCGCGGCCTCGCCCCGGTTGGCCAGCGACTCGCCGTGCGCGGACAGCGCCTGGGAGATCCCCCAGAGGTCGCCCGACTGCTCGTACAGCTCCAGCGAGCGGGCGCCGTCCTCGATGCTCTGCTCGGCGCCGCTCGGCCAGTCGTTCATCATCCTGGCCCGGACCTGCAGGATGAACGCCAGGTCGCTCGGCCCGCCGTACTGCTCGCAGCCCTGGACGGCGTCGTCCATCAGGTCCTTCATCATGTCCAGGCGGCCGGCCAGGAAGGCGCCGAACACCCGCATCAGCGCCGGGAAGCGGTAGGACTGCGGCAGGTCCGGGGTGTAGGCGTCCATCAGCCGCTGGGCGACCTCGATCGCCTCCGGGTCCCCGAGGACGTCCAGGTTGCCCTCGAACAGCCCGATCAGCCGGAACATCGCGAGCAGCCGGCGGGCCTCCTCGACCACCGCCGTCGGCAGCGGCAGGTCGTACGCCAGCACGCCGTGCTCCAGCGGCACCGCCCGCGGGGCGTCCGGGCCGAACGGGTCCGGGCCGAGCGCGGCGATCGCGGTGTACCAGGTGCGCGCCTCCATGCTGTAGCCGCGCAGCGACCAGTACCAGCTCATGCCGATGGCGAGGAGCAGCGCCTGCTCCTCGTCCCGCAGGTCGATCGCGCGGCGCAGCGCCGTCCGGACGTTGTCCTGCTCGCGCTCCAGCACCGTCAGCCAGTGCAGTTGCCGGGGGCCGTGGATCTCCGCGTCGGCGGCGGCGAGCAGGGTGCGGAAGTGCGCCAGGTGGCGGGCCTCGGTGGCGGCGCGCTCGGCGGCGGACCCGGCGAGGCGCTCGGTCGCGTACTCGTGGATGGTCTCCAGCATCCGGTAGCGCGGCAGGCTGGCCCCGTCCAGGTCGGCCACCAGCAGGGACTTGTCGACCAGCGACAGCAGCAGGTCGGCGACCTCGCCGGGGGCCACCTCGACACCGTCGGCGCAGACCGCCTCGGCGTCCTCCAGCTGCCAGCCGCCCGCGAACACCGAGAGCCGGCGCAGCACCGCCCGCTCCCGCTTGCCCAGCAGGTCCCAGCTCCAGTCGACCACCGCGCGCAGCGTCTGCTGGCGCGGCAGCAGGGTGCGGCTGCCCGCGGTGAGCAGCGCGAACCGGCCGTCCAGCCGGTCGGCTATCTGGCGCGCCGTCATCACCCGCAGCCGGGCCGCGGCCAGTTCGATGGCCAGCGGCAGCCCGTCCAGCCGGCGGCAGATCTCGGCGCAGGCCTCCGGGTCGCCCTGCGGGTCGAAGCCGGGACGGGCGGCGGCGGCGCGCTCAACGAACAGCCGCAGCGCGACCGGGTCGGGCAGCGGCTCGACCGGCAGCACCGTCTCCCCGGGCACGCCCAGCGGCTCGCGGCTGGTGGCGAGCACCGTCAGCCCGGGGCACTCGGCGAGCAGGACGTCGGCGAGGTCGGCGGCGGCCTGGATCAGGTGCTCGCAGTTGTCCAGGACGAGCAGCATCCGGCGGTGGCCGCAGTGCTCGACCAGCCGGCGCACCGGGTCCTCGGCCCGCTTCTCGATCACCTCGGCGACCATGCTGGTGCTGTGCAGCACGATCTCGCGCAGGCCGAGCGCGGAGACCACGGCGGCGGGCACCGCGTCCGGGCTCTCCAGCGGGGCGAGTTCGGCCACCCAGACGCCGCCCGGCCAGCCCCCGGCGGCCTGTTCGGCGCGCCCGGCCTCGGTCGAGAGGCTGGTCTTGCCGGAGCCGCCGGGGCCGGTCAGCGTCACCAGCCGACGGTCCGTCAGCATCCCGCGCAGCGCGGCGAGATCGTCCTCGCGGCCGACGAAGCTGGTCAGCCGGCCGCGCAGGTTGCCGACGGCGCGCGGGAGTTGTGGAGCGGCGGCGGCGGGTACGGGCGCGGGCGCGGCGTGGACCGGCTCCGGCGCCTCCGGGGCGAGCAACTCGGCGTACAGGGACTGGAGTCCGCGGCCCGGGTCGGCGCCGAGCTCCTCGGCCAGGGCCCGCCTGGTCCGCTCGTAGTGGCGCAGCGCCTCGGCCGTCCGTCCGCTCTCGTGCAGCGCCCGGATCAGCAGCAGCTGCAACGACTCGTCCAGCGGCTGCCGTTCGCACAGCTCGGCCAGCTCGGCGACCAGGTCGGCGGCGCGGCCGAGGCCGAGGTCGGCGGTGATCCGGTGGCGGCGGGCCTCCTCGCGCTGGGCCTCCAGCCGGACGGCCGGGCCGGTGCGGTCCGGCAGGTCGGCCAGCGCGGGGCCGCGCCACAGCGCCAGGGCGGCGCCCAGCCGCTCGGCGGCGAGCGCGTGGTCCCCGGTGTCCAGGGCGCGGCGGCCCTCGCCGGTCAGCCGCTGGAAGTCGGCGAGGTCGGTGGCCGGACCGGTCAGCCAGTACCCGGCCGGGCCGGAGCCGACCTCGTCCCGGCCGATGGTGCGGCGCAGCCGGCCGACCAGGGTCTGGAGCGCGGCGGAGGAGTCCTGGGGCGGCTCGGCCTCCCACACCTCGTCCACCAGCAGGTCGGCCGGCACCGGCCGGCCCTGCCGGAGGGCCAGGGCCGCGAGCAGGGCCCGTAGCCGGGCGCCGCCGATCGGTACCGGGGTGCCGTCGTCGTGGTGGGCCGTCGTGGTTCCGAGGATGCCGTAGTGCACCGGACCATTCTGGTCGATCGGCGGGGGAAGGGCCGCACAATTGTGCAGGGCCCGGCGCCCCGGCGGAACCGACCCCGGGCCCTCGGACGTTCACCGGAGGCGGCTTGTCCGGCCACCGGCCCGCCCGGCATGATCGGTCCCTGCCGGTCCTTCCCGTTCCCTCTGCCCACGGAGCACCCACACCATGACCTTCGCCGCCACGCCGCGCTCCCGCAGCGAGGACCGCCGGATCAGCCCGGTGTTCTGGGTGCTCCTCGCCGTCCTCGGCACCTCCGGCTGGGCGGTGTACCAGGGCTACGGCAACGCCTCGTTCGGGGTGTTCCTGTTCGTGGTCGCGGGCTGGATGGTCTCGCTCTGCCTGCACGAGTACGCCCACGCGCGCACCGCGCTGCACGGCGGCGACATCTCCGTCGGCGCCAAGGGCTACCTCACGCTCAACCCGCTGAAGTACGCCAACGTGCTGCTCAGCTTCGTGCTGCCGATCGTCTTCGTGATCCTCGGCGGCATCGGCCTGCCCGGCGGCTCGGTCTGGATCGAGCGGCACCGCATCCAGGGCCGGCTCAAGCACAGCCTGATCTCGGCGGCCGGCCCGCTGGTCAACCTGCTCATCGCGGCGGCGCTGCTGGTCCCGATCGGCGCGGGCTGGCTGGACGACCCGACCGTGCACGCGTTCTGGGAGGGCCACGAGCTGATCATCTCGCCGTTCTCCGGCGCGCTGGGCTTCCTCGGCTTCCTCCAGCTGAGCGCGGCGGTGCTGAACCTGCTGCCGGTGCCCGGACTGGACGGCTACGGCATCGTCGAGCCCTGGCTGTCGTACCAGACCCGGCGCGCGATCGAGCCGTTCGCGCCGTACGGGATGCTCGCGGTGTTCGCGCTGCTGTGGCAGCCCCAGGTGAACGAGTTCTTCTTCGGGATCGTCCACGGCCTGATGAACCTGTTCGGCGTGGACCAGGACTACGCGACGCTCGGCCGGTACCTGTTCAGCTTCTGGAAGAACTAGCCCTGCTCGGCGGCCGGCGCTACTCGGCGGCGGCCGCGGTCGCGGCGGCGATCCTGGCCCGGCGGCGGTCCATCCACAGCACGTTGCTGGCCACGCCGGCCAGCGGCAGCCAGATCAGGCCCAGCCAGAAGCCCTGGACCAGCGAGACCACCAGGGCCACGAGCGCGAGGACGACGGCGGCCAGGGCGAAGCGGGACGTGCGAGGCATGGCGGATGGCTCCTAGAACGGGTGCGGGCGGCCGGGTCACGGCCGCCACCCATTGTCGCCGACCTCACCTCCGGACCGGGTCCAGGGGTGAGGTCGACACGCCTCTGCCCGGATCCGCTCAGACGTCGGTGATCCGCAGGCCCGCGTGGGCCTTGTACCGGCGGTTGACCGAGATCAGGTTGGCGACCAGCGCCTCGACCTGGTGGGCGTTGCGCAGCCGGCCCGCGAAGATGCCGCGCATCCCGGGGATGCGCGCGGCCAGGCCCCGGACGACGTCGGTGGCCTCCCGGTCGTCGCCGAGCACCATGACGTCGGTGTCGATGCTCTCCACCGACTCGTCCTGCAGCAGCACCGCCGAGAGGTGGTGGAACGCGGCGGTGACCCGGGAGTCCGGCAGCAGCGCGGCGGCCTGCTCGGCGGCGCTGCCCTCCTCCGGCTTCAGCGCGTACGCGCCCTGCTTGTCGAAGCCCAGCGGGTTGACGCAGTCGACGACGATCTTGCCCGCGAGCTCCTCGCGCAGCGCGGTCAGGGTGGCGGCGTGGCCGTCCCACGGGACCGCGATGATCACCACGTCGCTCTCCCGGGCGACGGTGGCGTTGTCGGCGCCGCGCACGCCGAGGCCCAGCGCGGCCGCCGAGGCCTCGGCCCGGGCGGCGTCGCGGGAGCCGATGATCACCTGCTGGCCGGCCTTGGCCAGCCGCAGGGCGAGTCCTCGCCCCTGGTCGCCGGTGCCACCGAGGACACCGACCACCAGCTGGGAGACGTCCGGGACCTCGTGGGCCGGGTTTGTCGCTGAATCGAGGGAAGTCATGGGCCGATCCTGCCAAATCCCCGGCCCGGCGGGACATCCTGGCCCGCATGGACGCGGTGAGAGTTTCGGCACTCCGGGAACGGCTGACGGGAACGGGCTGGCTGGAGGAGGTCGGCGGCTTCGCCGGCGCGCTGCGCCGCTCCGTGGAACGCCGCAGCGCGAGCGGGCTGCTGCTGGTCGGCACCGAGGCGTACGAACCCTGGCACCTGGCCGCCCACCTGGACGACGAGGCCGCCTGGTCGGACGTCCCCCGGCTGGCGCCCACCCTGCTGCGGCACAGCCCGCCGGCCGACGCCCCGGCCCACCTGACCCACGACCTGCGGCGGCTCACCGAGGCCGGGCGCGGTGACACCGTGCTGGTGGTGGTCCCCCGGGCAGCGGGCGCCGCGCTGCTGGAGCGGGTGCACGACGCCCGGCGGCGCGGCGCGACCGTGCTCGCCCTGGACGGGGGCTCCGCTGACGCCGACGGGTCGGACGGACCGGACGGGCTCACCGCACCCGACGGGACCGGTACGTCCGGCGGGCCCGGTGCGTCCGGCAGCCGTGGCGAACCCCACGGCCTCGACGAACTCCGCAGGCTCGCGCACGAGCGGCTGACCGTCGGCACCGCCGCCGAGGGGCCGTTCGACCTCGCCCAGCACCTGGTCAGCGTCGCCGCCGGGCAGCGGACCGGCCGCCGCTCCGTCCGGGACCGGCTCGCCGACCTCGCCGGGCGGCTGGCCTCGGGGCCCGCGATCACCCGCTGGTGACCCTGTTCACCGCCCGGCCGAAAAGTTCACACCCCGGTCGAAAACCCTTTGCGGAAGCGGTGGCCGCCGCCCGAGGATGACGGTTCGTGAACGTCGACGAACCCCCGCATCCCCCCGTGCCCGGGCGCGCCCGGAGGCTGCTGCACTCGCTGACGCCCGACCTGTCGCCCTGGCGCGCCTCGCGCGACTTCCGCTACCTGTGGACCTCCGGCTGCGTCACCAGTTTCGGCGGCTTCCTGACCCTCGTCGCCGTGCCGATGCAGATCAAGGAACTCACCGGCTCCTCCTTCGCGGTCGGCCTGATCGGCGCCGTCGAACTGGTGCCGCTGATCGTCTTCGGCCTGTGGGGCGGCGCCCTCGCCGACGCCCTGGACCGCCGGAAGCTGGTGCTGCGGGCGGAGGTCGCGCTCGGCCTGCTGGCCGGGCTGCTGCTGGTCAACGCCCTGCTGCCGCACCCGCTGCTCTGGCCGATCTACCTGGTCGCCGCGCTGGTCGCGGCCGCCGACGGCATCCAGCGCCCGGCACTGGACTCGCTCCTCCCCCGGCTCGTCCCGCACCAGCACCTGACCGCCGCGTTCGCCCTCAGATCGCTGTACCACAACGCCGCTTCGGTGGCCGGCCCGGCACTGGCCGGTGTCGTGGTGGCCTTCGCCGGGGTGCAGACCGCGTACGCGCTGGACGTCCTCTCCTTCGCCCTCTCGCTGCTGCTGCTCGTCCGGATCAAGGCGGTGCCGCCGCCCACCGGCGCCGAACGGCCGTCCGTCCGGGCGGTGCTCACCGGGGTCCGCTACGCGTGGAGCCGCAAGGACCTGCTCGGCACCTACGCGATCGACGTCTGCGCCATGCTGTTCGCCTACCCGGTGGCCGTCTTCCCGTTCCTGGCTTCGGAGTTGGGGGCGGACTGGGCGCTCGGCCCGATGTACGCGGCCTCCGCCCTCGGCGCCCTGCTGGTCGGCGCGACCAGCGGCTGGACCTCCCGCGTCCACCGGCACGGGCGGCTGCTGGTGGTCGCCGCCGTCGGCTGGGGCGCGGCGATGGCGCTCGCCGGGCTCACCGAGCACATCGGGCTGGTGCTGCTCGGCCTGGCGCTGGCCGGCGGCGCCGACGAGATCAGCGGGCTCGCCCGCTCGACCATGTGGAACCAGTCCATCCCCGACGAGCTGCGCGGCCGGATGGCCGGCGTGGAACTGCTCAGCTACTCCGTCGGCCCGCAGCTCGGCCAGGTCCGGGCCGGCACCATGGCCGGGCTGGTCGGCGTGCGCGCCGCCGTCTGGGCCGGCGGTGCCGCCTGCGTCGTCGCCGTGCTCGCGGTCGCCGCCGCCCTCCCGAAGCTGCTCGCCTACGACGACCGCACCGACCCGAACGCCGCGGCCGTGCGCGCCGAACACGAACGCGCCGCACGGGAGGCCGCGCCGACCGCCTGACCGGGCCGGGGCCGGGGTTCCGCCGGGGTTACTCGGCCTCGTCCTTGGGCCGGTCGCTCCAGCGCGGGTCGTTCCGCCACTCGCGGTTGCGCTCGTCCGCGATCCGCAGCGCCTGGGCGGCCTCCTCGGGGCTGCCGTACGGGCCCAGGCGGTCCTTCGCCGGGCACTCCGGGCCCTCTTCGACCTTGTTGTGCTTGATGCAGTAGAACCACTCGCCGGGTTTGCCGGTCGGCTTGCGGTTGAATCCGAGGGGCATGGCGCTCTCCCGTTCAGAAGGCCAGAAGGATGGGTCGGTACCGATCATTCCCCGCCCCGGGCCCGGCCGCACACCACCCGGGGCCGCGGAGCCCGACGACTAGACTCGCGGCATGGCTCTCGTACCCGGCATCCAGTCCCCCACCCGCAAGGTCCCGGCGCACATCGCGCGCCCCGAGTACGTCGGCAAGCCCGCGCCGACGCCGTACACCGGGCCCGAGGTGCAGACCGCCGAGACGATCGAGAAGATGCGGATCGCGAGCGGGATCGCCGCCCGGGCGATGGCGGAGGCGGCCAAGCTGATCGCCCCCGGCGTCACCACCGACGCGCTGGACGCCGTCGCCCACGCCTACATGTGCGACCACGGCGCCTACCCGTCCGACCTCGGCTACCGGGGCTTCCCCAAGTCCGTCTGCACCTCGATCAACGAGGTGATCTGCCACGGCATCCCGGACTCGACCGTGCTCCAGGACGGCGACATCGTCAACATCGACGCCACCGCCTACATCCACGGGGTGCACGGCGACCTCAACGCCACCTACCTGGTCGGCGACGTGGACGAGGAGTCCCGGCTGCTGGTCGAGCGCACCCGGGAATCCCTCGACCGGGCGATCAAGGCGGTCAAGCCGGGTCGTCAGATCAACGTCATCGGGCGGGTCATCGAGTCCTACGCCAAGCGCTTCGGCTACGGCGTGGTGCGGGACTTCACCGGACACGGCATCAACACGTCGTTCCACTCCGGCCTGATCATCCCGCACTACGACAGCGAGCGGGCCACCGAGGTGATCAAGCCGGGCATGACCTTCACCATCGAGCCGATGCTGACCCTGGGCACCTACGACTACGAGATCTGGCCGGACGGCTGGACGGTCGTCACCAAGGACCGCAAGCGCACCGCCCAGTTCGAGCACACCCTGGTGGTCACGCCGACCGGCGCGGAGGTCCTCACCCTGCCGTGACCCACCCGGCCCGGTGGGCGCCCTAGCCGATCAGCCACTGCTCCTCGGCGACGGCGCCCACCTCGGTACAGGCGTCGGTGAGCACGTCCAGGACGCGCAGCGGGTCCGGCAGCGGCTGCTCGGGCCCGCGCAGCCACCGCACGTGGGAGCCGTCCGGCAGCGCGGCCGGCGGCAGCAGGGTGTACGAGCCGCGGCAGTGCCAGCGCAGGCCGGGGTGCTCGGACATGGTGTCCGGGGTGGAGTCGAGCGCGCTCGGCCACCACTCGTCCTCGTCCTGCGGGGTGCCGCGGGTGGCGGTGAAGAAGAGGTAGCGGTCCTCGCCGACGGCGGCGACGGGGCCCTCGACGCCCAGCGCCGTCAGCCGCTCCAGCGCCAGCCGTCCGGCCTCCGCCGGGACGTCCAGCACGTCGTGCACCCGGCCGGTGGCGGTGATGAAGTTCGCCTCCGGATCGCGGGAGAGCCAGCGGGAGAGCTGCTCCGGGTCGGTGGTGGCCTGGGTCTGCCAGGCGAAGGAGACCGGGTGCTGCGCGGGGGCCGGACAGGCCACCCGGTCACAGGAGCACCGGTAGCCGGCCGGGTGGGCGGCGGGCGCGAGCGGGAATCCGGCGCGGACCGCGCCGAGCAGCTGATCGAGGTCGGCGGCCGGCCCGTCCGGGCCCCCCGCCCGCTGACGATCACGCTTCTGCCACCAGGTCGTCCACCTGCTGCCGGCTTCCATCGGGCCCCTTCCGCGCAACTGCCGTGCCTGGTGCGACACAGCGTTCGACGTACCACTCCGACGCAACGCACGGCGCCCCCGTCTGCTTCCCGGGGTGCTCGGCCCTGACGTCGGCGCCCTGCCGGCCGCGGCCCGGGGTCACCGGACGGCCGACGCCCGGGTCACGGTACGCAGTCGCGGCAGCACGCTGTCCGCGCCAAATCGGCCGGAGGGCGCGCGGATTCGCGCCTCGCCCGGCCCGTACGGGCCCGCTGACCCGGGTGGACCCCGAGGGCGTAACAGGAAGGATAAGGGTGCGGAGGGCCTCCGGATGACCGGGGGCGGTGCCTCTCCGGTCACACTCCCGGCGACGGCCGCGGGTGCGGCCCACGGGTGCGCCCCGGGCTCGTCCGCGGAGGTGAGACCCTGGAGGGATGAAGAGCGCGGACACCGCATTCGTCGGCGGCCCCCTGGACGGGAAGATCCTCCCCATCCCGCTGGGGCCGATGCTCGGCGTGCCCAAGAAGTACAAGGTCCCGGTCCCCGCGCACGGCGGGACGCCCGCGCGCACACTGGTGTACGTCCGGAGCAAGCAGGTTCGGGGCCTGAGCTGGTTCTGGCGCTACGAGTACGACGAGGCGGCCTCCGGCTGACGGCCGCCCCCTCCCTCCGCGGTCCCCCCGGAGGTCGGCCGCAGTCTCCCCCGGAGGTCGGCATGGCGAGGACGGTACGGCACCCGCGGGACCACTCCCGGGCGGTCCGGCACCACAACCGGGAGGTCGCCGGCGTCACCGGGGTGCTGCTCCTGGCGGTGTGCCTCTACAGCGTGGTCATCGAGCCGAACGCCTGGCTCTGGTTCGGCTGGGCGGTGCTGCTGCTGGTGTGCGTGGCCCTGTTCACGGTCCGGCCGTGAGGCCCTCCCCCCGGCCGCCCGGACCACTCGGGCCACCCGGGCAGCAGCACCGCCCGTCCCGCTCCCCCCGGTCGGTCAGTCATCCTCGGCGAGGATGAGGTACAGCTTCTTGCGGGCCTCGGTCAGCACCGTCAGGCCCTTGGCGCGCTGCGCCTCGGTGCCCGTGGCCATGACCTGGCGGATCGCCTGGTCGACGGCGGCGAGCGCCTGGCCGACCTCCTGGACGGCCTCCCAGTCGACCTCCCGGCCGGCCTCCGCCCACGGCTCGGCCGGCCCGGCGTCGGCCTCGGCCCGGCCCGCCTCGGTGAGCGAGACCAGCCGCTTGCCGCCGACCTCCTCCGCGGTGATCAGGCCCTCCTCCTCCAGCAGCTGGAGGTTGGGGTAGATCGACCCCGGGCTGGGCCGCCAGGCCCCGCCGGTCCGCTCGGCGATCTCGGCGATCATCTCGTAGCCGTGCATCGGCCGCTCCTTGAGCAGCGCCAGCAGCGAGGCCCGGACGTCACCGCGCCGGGCCCGCCCGCCGCGCCGTCCGTGCGGGCCACCGCGCCGGCCGCCGTGCCCGCCGAAGCCGTGCCCGTACGGGCCGCCCATCGGCCGGCCGGGACCGCCGCCACCGAACGGCGGGCCGAACCCGCCGAACGCCTCCCGGCCCTCGAAGCCCTCCCCGGGCATCCCCCGGAACTCCGGCCCCGGGCCCGGCCCGCGGCGCCGACCGCCGCCGAGGCCGCCGGGGCCGCCGGGGCCGCCACCGTCACCGCCGCGCGGGCCCTCCCAGCGGAATCGCCTTCCTTGACGTTCTGAGCGCATCGCGCCCACCTCCTCGAATCTCTGAGGTTCAACGAGGCAGTCGAGTCACTGTCTCGATAGCTCGACGATATATCGGCGACTGTCGCTCGTCAACGGATTCCGACACGCCCACGGAGCACCGCGCAGCCCCCGCCCAGCCGCTACGGTGGCGGGCATGGCCGCAGAACGAGACCTCGCGACGCTGCTGCGCGGCATGAGCCCGCAGCTCAACCCCGGGCGGTACGTCTACTGCACGCTCCCCGCCCGGGTGCCCGCCGGCATGCGGCCGGTGGTGACCGTCGCCGAACCCGAGGGGGTGACGATGGTGATCGCCCAGGAGGAGGCGGACGCGCTCGGGCTGCGCTACGAGTACGTGGCGGCCTGGATCACCCTGCGGATCCACTCGGCGCTGGAGGCCGTCGGACTGACCGCCGCCGTGTCCGGCCGGCTCGCCGAGGAGGGCATCAGCTGCAACGTGGTGGCCGGCTTCCACCACGACCACCTGTTCGTCGCCGCCGCCGACGCCGACCGCGCCGTCCGCGCCCTGGAGGACCTCGCCGCCGGCTCCGGCTGAGCCCCCGCCCGCCCCCTCCGGGTGGCCGCCGCCGACCGGGCCTTCGACACTGGGAGACGAGCCGCCCCGCCGGGGTCGGCCCCACCGGAAGGAGACGGCCGCCATGGCCATCTGCGTCACCTGCGGCAACGACTACTGGCTGGCCTTCGAGATCAGGACGGTCACCGGCGACACCTACACCTTCGACAGCTTCGAGTGCGCGATGGAGAAGCTCGCCCCGCGCTGCGAACAGTGCGACGTCCGCATCGTCGGCCACGGCGTCGAAGTCGCCGGCATGTTCTTCTGCTGCGCCAACTGCGCCCGCGTCAACGGCGGCCTCGGCGACCAGATCCGCGACGCGGTCGGCGCCCGCCCCGCCTGACCGGCGGGCGGGAAAGGGGGCGGAAGAGTCGGCCTGTACGCCGGGTTCTGTCTCCCGGGTTGCTTGCGCGGCCCGGGGAGGCGGCCATCCATCTAGGGCTGCCGTTGCCGACAGCCTCGTGCGGTCCACCCGCGGACTCGGGCGAGCAGCCTTCAATCGTCCGCGCACGGCGCCCGAGGGCGCCGATCTTGACCTTGCTCCAGGTGGGGTTTACCTAGCCGGCCGGGTCACCCCGGTCGCTGGTGGTCTCTTACACCACCGTTTCACCCTTACCCACCACGAAAAGCGGTGGGCGGTCTGTTTTCTGTGGCACTGTCCCGCGGGTCACCCCGGGTGGGCGTTACCCACCACCCTGCTCTGTGGAGCCCGGACGTTCCTCGGCGGGTCTGGGACCCGTCGCGACCGCCCGGCCGGCTCTTCCGCCGTAGTGGTCATCGTAGCCGCTCGGGCGGCGCCTCCCGTACACCGGACCGGACGGCCGGCGCCTCGGCGCCGAGGCGGGCGGCCACCCGGGCCGCCGTCGCGCTCGCCCGGGCGGTGGTGGTGGCCAGGCCGAGGGCGAGGACGGCGCCGCCGAGGCCGACCAGGATCCACCAGCCGGCGTGGCTGGCCGGGGCGAAACCGGTCGCGACCGGTCCGACCACGGCCGCGGTGACGACCGTACCGATCACTGCCACGCCCAGCGACTGGCCGACCTGACGGCTGGTCGAGGCGACCGCCGCCGCCACGCCCGCCTGGGCGCGCGGCATCCCCGCGACGGCGGCGTTGGTGATCGGCGCGTTCACCATGCCGAAGCCGAAGCCGAACAGCGCGTACGCGACCAGCAGCAGGGCCGGCGGGGAGTCGGCGGCGAGCCGGGTGAGCAGCAGCCCGCTCGCGGCGAGGCCGATCCCGGCCGCGACCAGCGGCAGGCGCGGGCCCCAGCCGGCGACGATCCGTCCGGACAGCGGCGCGCAGACCAGCATCATCCCGGCCATCGGCAGCGTCCACAGGCCGGCCTCGACCGGGCTGTAGTGCCGGACGTCCTGGAGGTAGAGGGTGCTGAGGAAGAGGAAGCCGCCGAGCGCGGCGAACGCGCAGACCGCGGTGACGGCGGCGCCGGTGAACGGCACGCTGGCGAAGAACCGGGGGTCCACCAGCGGCTCGGCCACCCGCCGCTCCCAGAGCGGGAAGGCGACCAGCGCGGCCAGCGCGGTCGCGGCCAGGGTGAGGATCAGCGGGGAGGTCCAGCCGTTGGCCGGGCCCTCGATGATCGCGGCGGTGCCGCAGCCGAGCAGCACGATCATCAGCAGCTGCCCCACCGGGTCCAGCCGGCGCGGCCGGGGGGCGCGGGACTCCGGGACGTAGCGGGCGGTCAGCGCGATGGCGGCGAGCGCCACCGGGACGTTGATCAGGAAGATCGACGGCCAGCCCGCGCCGTCCACCAGGAAGCCGCCGAGCAGCGGGCCGAGCGCCATCGAGATGCCGACCACGCCGCCCCAGACGCCGATCGCCCGGGCCCGCTCCTTCGGGTCGGTGAAGGTGTTGGTGATGATCGACATCGCCACCGGGTTGAGCATCGAGCCGCCCACCGCCTGGAGCGCCCGGAACGCCACCAGCCAGCCCAGGCTCGGTGCCTGGCTGCACAGCAGCGAGCCGAGCGCGAAGCAGACCAGGCCGGTCTGGAACACCCGGCGGCGGCCGAAGCGGTCGGCCACCGAGCCGAACAGCATCAGCAGCGAGGCCAGCACCAGGGTGTAGGCGTCGATGATCCACTGCAGCCCGGACGCCGGGGCGTCCAGGTCCCGCTGGATCACCGGCAGGGCGATGTTCACCACGGTGTTGTCGAGGCCGACGATGAACAGGCTCAGGCAGCAGATCGCCAGGACGAGCAGACGGCGGCGGCGCCCGAGCGCGGGCCCGGGGGCGGGCGCGGCTGCGGCGGCGCGGGGCTGGGGGGCGGGCACGGGACCGATCCTCCCACCGCGGGGCGGGCCTGGGCGGGTGAGCCGCGCGTCCGGGTGGCGGGTGGCGTAATCCAGGTGGCACGGGGACGCGGCCCGCTAGACCGCCGTGAAGCGGACGGTCCGGGTGGCCGGGTCGGCCGTCGTCAGCCGGACATCGATCACCCGGCCGAGCGGCAGCCCGTCCGCGGCCGTGTCGCAGCGGGCCCGGACGGCCGGGTCGCGCAGCTGGACGGTGCCGGAGCCGGGCCGCCGCTCGTCCACGTCGATGACCACGGCGGCGAAGTCCTCGCCCTCCCGGCCCGCGAGCAGCTCCGCCTCCACCAGGTCCACGCAGGCCCGTTCGACCTCCGCGGCGCGGCGGTCCCCGCCCGCCATCAGCGCCGGGACGGCCGGCAGCGCCTCGCGCACCCACTCCGGCACGTCCTCGCCCGCCGCCACCGCCGCGCACACCTCCTGGGCGAAGCGGTCGCCGAGGCGGCGCAGCGGCGCGGTGCAGTGCGCGTACGGGGCGGCGAGCGCGGCGTGGTCCGGCTCGGCGGGGGCGGGCAGGCCGCGGGACTCGTCGAAGGCGTGGTAGCCGGCGCCGCGCAGCAGGCCCGTACAGGCGTTGAGGAAGGCGGCGTTGAGCGGGACGTCCGGGTCGAGGGAGCGGATCAGCTCGGGGTACGGGACGGCCTGCGGCCAGTCCACGTCGAGGGCGGCGGCGATCCGGCGCAGCCGCTCGTACCCGGTGGCGGGCGCGGCGGGCAGGGTGCGCAGCAGGCCGACGCCCGCGTCGAGCATCAGGTCGGCCGCGGCCATGCCGGTGAGCAGGGAGATCTGGGCGTTCCAGCCGTCGGCGGGGCCGGGGGCGCGGTAGCCGAGGACGTAGCCGTGCAGGGTCTCCTCGACCTCCTGCTCGGGCACCGGCAGGCTGATCCCGCCGCGGGCGCGCTCCTGCTCCTCGCGCAGCCGTCCGACGGTCGCGAACAGGGCGAGCTGCTCGTCGGCGCCGCCGAGGTCCACCGCGCGCTCGACCGCGGCGTAGTCCAGTCGGCGGTGCGAGCGGACCAGGGCGCGGCGCAGGTCGGCGAGGACGACGGCGCCGTCGGCGTCCAGGTCCAGTTGCCAGAGCAGGGCCGGGCGGGGCTCGCCGGGCAGCAGGCTGGCGGCGTCCTCGGAGATCCGGGTGGGGTGCAGCGGGACGCGGTGGTCGGGGAAGTAGAGGGTCTCGACCCGGCGGCGGGCCTCGGTGTCGATCGCGCCGCCGGGGTGGACGAAGGCGGCGACGTCGGCGATCGCGTAGTGCACCCGGTAGCCGCCGCCGGGCCGGTGGGCGAGGTGCACGGCCTGGTCGAGGTCGCGGGAGCCGGGCGGGTCGACCGTGAACAGCGGCAGGTCGGTGGCGTCGTACTCCGGCAGCCGGGGGCGCTCGGCCGCCTCCTCCGCCTCGGCGAGCACGGCCCGCGGCCACTCGGTGTGGACCTCCAGGCGGGTGCGGAGCTCGGTCAGCTCGGTGTTGATCCGGGCGGAGTCGGCGGCCTTGACGCGCAGTTTTCGGCGAGGCATGCACGCCAGGGTAGAGCGGGGCCGGGCGGTTCCGGGCCAGGCTCTGCCCGGGGGCGGCGTAAGCACTCGTACGGTGGGGGCAAGTGGCCGTGCACGAAGGGGGTTTGGGCGATGGGTGCGGTGAAGGTGGCCGGGGGTGTGGTGGCTGCGGTGCTGGGGGCGACGGGGGCGCTGCACGCGGTGTGGGCGGTGACGCCGTGGCCGCTGGGGTCGGCGGAGGAGTTCGCGGACGTCGTGGTGGGGCAGGGTGAGGGGGTGCCGCCGGTGGGCGCGTGCCTGGCGGTGGCGGGGGCGCTGGGGGCGGGGGCGTACCTGGTGGGGGCGGAGGCCGGGGTGCTGCCGCAGGTGGGTCCGCGGCGGCTGCGGCGGGCCGGGGTGCGGGTGGTGGCGGGGGTGCTGCTGGCGCGCGGGGTGGCCGGGCCGGTGGTGTTCGGCCGGGTGAGTGAGCGTTCGGAGCGGTTCCGGCGGCTGAACGTGCGGTACTACTCACCGCTCTGTGTGGCGCTGGGGGCCGGGGCGGCCGCAGTAGGGTTGCGGGGTTCGTCCGCCACAGATTGTTGAGGAGTCCGCTGTGCTGGTGCTGTTGCCGCCCTCGGAGGGCAAGGCCGGGTCCGGGGACGGCGGGCCGGTGGCGCTGGAGCGGCTGTCGCTGCCGGGGCTGACGGCGGCGCGCGGCGCGGTGCTGGACGCGCTGGTGGGCCTGTGCCGGGGCGACGAGGACGCCGCCTCCGAGGTGCTCGGCCTCTCCCCCGGTCTGCGCGGCGAGGTCGCCAAGAACGCCGGGCTGCCGACGGCGGGTGCCCGTCCGGCGGGCGAGGTGTACACCGGGGTGCTGTTCGACAACCTCGGCCTGGCCACCCTGGACGCCGCCGCTTACGACCGGGCGGAGCGTTCGCTGCTGGTCTTCTCCGGCCTCTGGGGCGCCGTGCGGATCTCCGACCGGATTCCGTCCTACCGCTGCTCGATGGGCGTCAAGCTCCCGCAGCTGGGGGCGCTCGGGGCGTACTGGCGGAGCGCGATGGCCCCTGTGCTCCCCGAGGTCGCGGACGGGCTGGTGCTGGACCTGCGCAGTTCCGCGTACGCGGCGGCCTGGAAGCCGGCCGGCGAGGTGGCCGCCCGGACCGCGACCGTCCGGGTGCTCCAGGAGCGGAACGGCAAGCGCAGCGTGGTCAGCCACTTCAACAAGGCGACCAAGGGGCGGATCGTCCGGGACCTGCTGGCGGCCGGGGCGGAGCCGAAGACGCCCGGCGAGCTGATGGACGCGCTGCTGGAGCTGGGCCACCACGTCGAGCTGGCGGCGGAGGGCACCGCGCGCAAGCCGTGGCAGCTGGACGTGGTGGTCACCGAGGTGCACTGAGCACCCCGGTGACGACGGGCCCTAGCGCAGGTGCGAGGTGTCGTTGAGCAGCCGCACCGAGGCGTTGCCGTCCGCGTAGTACTGGACGGCGCAGATCGAGGCGGCGGACAGCTCCATCCGGTACATCGAGTCCGGCGGGGCGCCGAGCGCCAGCCGGACCAGGGTCTTGATCGGGCTGACGTGCGAGACCACCAGCACGGTCTTCCCCGCGTACCGGGCGAGGATCTTGTCCCGGGCGACGCCGGCCCGGTGGGTGAGCGTGGTGAAGCTCTCGCCGCTGCCGGTCGGCTTGGCCTTGGCGGAACCGAGCCAGGCGGTCAGGTCGTCCGGGTAGCGCTCCCGCACCTCGGCGAAGGTCAGGCCCTCCCAGGCGCCGAAGTCGACCTCGCGCAGCCCGTCCTCGTACCGGACCTCCAGGCCGAGCCGGGCGGCGACGGTCTCGGCGGTCTGCCGGGTGCGGAGCATCGGGGAGGCGACGACCGCCTGGACGCTGCCGCGCGCGGCCAGTGCCTCGGCGGCCCGCTCGGCCTGCCAGCGGCCCTTGTCGGAGAGCTCCGGGTCGCTGCCGCCGCTGCCGGAGAAACGCTTCTCCGGGGTGAGCGGGGTCTCGCCGTGGCGCAGCAGGACGAAGGTGGTGGGGGTGCCGAGGTCGGCGGGGGCGGCCCAGCCGGCCTTGGGGGCGGCGGTCTCCAGCGGCGGCTCGTCGACGGCCGCGGCCGCGGCCTTGGGCTTCGGCTCCCACTGGCGGCCGTCGCGGCCCGCGTCCATCGCCTCGTTGGCCAGCCGGTCGGCGTCCTTGTTCCGCTCGCGCGGGATCCAGGTGTACGTGACCCGGGCGCGCGGGAGGACGGTGCGCGCCTCGGCGGCGAGCGGCTGCATGTCGGGGTGCTTGATCTTCCAGCGCCCGGACATCTGCTCGACGACCAGCTTGGAGTCCATCCGGACGTCCACCGAGGCGTCCGGGTCCAGGTCGCGGGCGGCCTTGAGCCCGGCGATCAGTCCCTTGTACTCGGCCACGTTGTTGGTGGCGTGGCCGATGAACTCGGCGGCTTCGGCGATGATCTGCCCGGTGTCCCCGTCACGGACCACCGCGCCGTAGCCGGCCGGCCCCGGGTTGCCCCGGGACCCGCCGTCGGCCTCGACGATGAAGCGCGCCGCCACCGGATCAGACGCCCGAGTCGGAGGTGCGGACCAGGATCCGCGAGCAGTTCTCGCAGCGGACGACCTTGTCGGCCGGCTCGGCCTTGATGGCGTTCAGCTCGGTGATCGAGAACTCGGTGCGGCAGCCCTCGCAGCGGCGCTGGTAGAGGCGGGCCGCGCCGACGCCGCCCTGGGTCTCGCGCAGCTTGGTGTAGACCTTCAGCAGGTCGGCCGGGATGACGGCGGCGACGGTCTCGCGGTCGCGCTTGACCTTCTCGGCCTCCCCGTCGATCTCGGCGAAGGCGGCGTCGCGGCGGCCCTCGGCCTCGGTGAGGACGACGGTGGAGTGCTCCAGGCGGGCGGACAGCTCCTCGACCCGGCTCTTGGCGCTCTCCTGGCGCTCCATGATCTCCAGCACGACGTCCTCCAGGTCGCCCTGGCGCTTGGCGAGCGAGCCGATCTCGTGCTGGAGGTTCTCCAGGTCCTTCGGCGAGGTGATCGCGCCGGAGTCCAGGCGCTGCTGGTTGCGGGCGGCACGGGAGCGGACCTGCTCGACGTCCTGCTCGGCCTTGGTCAGCTCGCGGGCGGTGTCGCCCTTCTGGGCCTCGGCGGCGACGACGAGGTCCTTGAGCGCGGTGTGGTCGGCGGTGACCTTCTCGATCTCGGCGTGCTCGGGCAGGCTCCGGCGCCGGTGGGCCAGCTGGTCGAGCTTCGAGTCGATGGCCTGGAGGTCGAGCAGGCGGTTCTGGTCGGCGGGCGCGGCGTTCAAGCGGAGAGCTCCTGTGAATCGGGTCAGGCGGTGAAGGACATGGGGGCGTGCGCGGTCCACGGGTCGGTGACCCGGTGGGAGACCTTGGTCTCCACGGCCCAGCCGCGCTTGTCGGCGGCGGCCAGCAGGGCCCGCTCGGCCAGGGTGAGCCAGGGCCACTCGGTGGCCCAGTGGGCGGCGTCGAGCAGCGCGACGGGCGACGCCTCCGCGGCCTCGGAGGCCGGGTGGTGACGCAGGTCGGCGGTCAGGTAGGCGTCCACGCCGGCCGACCGGACGTCGGCGAGGAAGCTGTCGCCCGAGCCGCCGCACACCGCGACCCGGCTGACCAGCCGGTCCGGGTCGCCGGAGACGCGGACGCCGGCGGCGGTGGCGGGCAGGCCCGCCGCCACCTGCGCGGCGAAGGCGGAGAGGGTCAGCGGGGGCTCCAGCAGGCCGATCCGGCCGGTGCCGCGGCGGCCCAGCGGGTCGGTCGGGTCCGGCACCAGCGGGCCGGTCACCCGCAGGCCCACCGCCTCGGCGAGCGCGTCCGAGACGCCGGGGTCGGCGTGGTCGGCGTTGGTGTGGGCGACGTGCAGGGCGATGCCGTTGGTGATCAGCGTGTGCACCACCCGGCCCTTGAAGGTGGTCGCGGCGACGCTGGTGGTGCCGCGCAGGTAGAGGGGGTGGTGGGTGACCACGAGGTCGGCGCCCCACTCCACGGCCTCGTCGACGACCGCCTGGACGGGGTCGACGGCGAAGAGCACGCGGTTGACCTCGGTCTGAGGGTCTCCGCAGACCAGGCCGACGGCGTCCCAGGACTCCGCCCACTGCGGGGGGTAGACCTCTTCGAGCGCGGTGATGACGTCGGACAGTTTCGGCACCTGTCGAGACTACCGTGCGCGCGGGGGCGGTCGGGCCTCGGCCGTACGGCCGGGCGCCGGGGGAACGGTCGCGGCCGGGTCGCGTCGCGCCCGCGGCGCCGGGTCGCCGCCGGTCCGCCGCCGGTACGTCCTCGGTCCGTCGTCGGTCCGTCGTCGGTCCGTCCTCGACGCGTCGCGGCCGCGTCGGCCGGTGCCTCGCGGCCGTTCGGACACGGGAGCTGGGGGCGTACGGGTGCACGTCAATCTGCGACGAGAGGCGCCCGACGGGCCCCGCGCGCTCCGTACGCGGCCGCGCGCCGGTCGTCCGTTACTCACAGCAGGGTTCCCGTACGGGTTCGAAACCAGGCCTTTGCACCCTTACGAGTGAAGTGACCGGCTCTGCGTTGAGGCTTCGGTTGGCTCGAAAGTAACTTCACTTCTGCGAACAGGAGTTGCCCCGGCGGCGGCCACGACCAGGAGTCGGGCGGTGCCGTGCCGGGCCGGACGGGATCCGGGTGGGCACTCCCGTACCGGGGCGGTACCGCCGCCCCTTCCGGAAGAACCGATCAGGCCGGGCCGTCCCCCGGGTGCCGCGAGCAGTGGGCACCGGGGCGGCGGCCGCGACGAAGGGATGTGGTGGCGGATGGGGGCGGGCACATCGCTGCGTACGGCCGGGGACAGGGGATCGGTGGACCGCGGACCGGGTGCGGCGGGTTCGTGGCCGGAGGCGACACGGGCGGCACCGGCCGGTGCCGGAGGCCGGGGAGGCGGCGGTGACCGGGAGGTCACCGTCGGCGGCTTCCGGCACACGGCCCGGCCCGCCGGGCGAGGGCCGGTGCCGCCCGCCGTCGGTCCGATCGGCCAGGAGGACTCCGCCGTCCTGGTGCAGGAACGAATCGCCGGGCCTCCGCCGTGCCGCGGCCGGGTCGCTGCCCGGCCGCGGCACGACGGAGGCCCGGCCCGCCCCGGCGCCGTGGACCCGTCCGGCACCACAGGCCCCTCCGACCCGGCGGGCCCGTCCAGCACCACCGGGGTGAGCGGAGCATGAACGTGGCCACCCGAACCATGACCCAGACGCTGCGCCGGCTGAGCTTCACCTTCGCCGCCGACGGCAGCCACGCCGCCTGCCTCGCCTCCTCCGCCGACAGCGGCTGGTACGTGGAGAGTTGGCGGCTGCCGCAGGACGGCGGACCGGCCGTGCCGACCGCGCTGCCGCTGCCCGGCAACCGCGCGGAGAGCCTGCGCTCACAGCTGGTCGCACTGCCGGACGGCTCGGTGCTGACCTGCCGGCACGACGGCGAGCGGCACGACCTGGTCCGCCTCTCGTACGGCGGGAACGGCGCCCTGGAACAGCAGTTGGGCTCGCTGCGGATGACCGGCCTGCGGGTCCTGCCGCTCCCCGCCCAGGCCGGCGCCGACCCGCGGACGCCGGTGGCGGTCGCGCTCGGCAGCGACACCCGCCCGGCGACCACCGCCTGGCTGGTGCGCACCGACGGCAGCGACCCCGAACAGGTCGCCGAGATCCCGGGGTTGCACGGCGGCGGCACCTGGCTGGACCGTACCGGCACGCTGCTCGCGCTGGACCGGGTGAACGCGGGCCTGGTCCGCAGCGTGGTGCTCGACCTGCGCGCCGGCCGCACCTCCCCCCTGCTGGAGATCGGCCCGCAGAGCAACGACCGCCTGGTGCTGTTCGACCCGGACAGCCGGTTCGCGATGGTGCGCAGCGACGCGCCCGGCACCGACCGGCTCGGCTGGGGCGTCCTCGGCGCCGGGGAGCCGCTGCGCTTCCCCGAGTGCCTGCACGTCGCGGGCATGTTCCTGCGGCCGGTCGCCCTGCGGGTGGCGGCGGACGGCCCCCGGGTCGCGGTGCAGATCGACCACGGCGCGGGGTCGGCGCTCGCGCTGTGGCGGCCCTCGGCCGGGCGGCTGGACCCGCTGCCGGTCCCGCCCGGGCGGCTCGGCGCGGTCGGCCACTGGGGCGAGGCGGGGCTGCGCGTGCCGTACTCCTCGCCCGACCACCCGACGGCGCTGGCCACCCTCGACGTCGACACGCTGCTGACGCACGGACCGCTCCCGCCCGTCTCCGGCCCGACGCCGCTCCCGCTCCAACTCGCGCCGCTGGCCTCGGGGTTGCCAGGGCCGTGGCGGGACACCATCCTGCCCTGGCAGCCCGGCGGGGTGCGCCCGGTGCGGACCGAGCCGCCCGGCTGGCGGCTCGACGGCAGCACCCCGCCCGGGGACGGCGGCCGCTGGCATCCCGCGCAGAGCCTCGAACTCGCTGGCCCGGCAGGCCCGTTGGAGGCCGTGGTGTACGGCGGGGACGCCTGGCTGAGCAGCCCGCACCTGGTGCTGGCGCTGCACGGCGGCCCGGCGGACGCCTGGCGGCTGGAGTTCGACCCGACACTGCAGCGGATGGCCACCGAGGGCCTGGCGGTGGTGGCGCCGAACCAGCGCGGCTCCACCGGCTACGGCGTGGCGCACGCGCTGGCCATCCGGGGCGCCTGGGGCGGTCCCGACCTGGACGACGTCCTGTACCTGCTGGACGGCATCGCGGGCCAGCGCGCCGCCCTCGGCCTGGAGCCGCCGGCCCTCTTCGGGGTCAGCTACGGCGCCTTCCTGGCACTGCTGGCGGCCTCGCACGCGCCGGCCGAGCAGGTCGCCCGCTGCGCGGTGGTCGCGCCGTTCCTGTCCGGCGCCCGGCTGCTGGCCGAAGCGGCGCCGCCCGTACGGGCGTTGACCACCCGGCTGGGCGGCGGCGAACAGGTCGCCGACGCCCGCGGACCGCGCGACGTGCTGCAACTGGCGCACCGGCTGAGCGCGCCGCTGCTGGTGGTGCACGGCAACCGGGACGAGGTCGTACCGGTGAGCCAGTCCCGCTCGCTGCGGCACGAGTTGCTGCGGATCGGCCGGGTCGAGGGCGAGGACTTCCGGTACGTCGAGGCGGCCGGCTCCGGGCACGAGGTGCTCGCCGACGAGGGCGCCGCCGTCCTGCACGAGCTGCTGGCCACGTTCCTGCGGACCGGCCGCCCGGGCTGACCCGCCGCCCGGTGCTGTCCCGGACACCAAGCTCGGGCACCGAGCCCAGGCGCCAGGCCCAGACGCCAGCCCCGGGCGGCCTCGACGCCGCGCTAGGCGATCCGAGTGAACTCTCCGCAGGTGGGCGCCACTTGTCGGCCTTGGTACGGACCTGCCCGTCCCCCGCCCCGGCCGTGCTGCCGGACCGGGCGGCCCGTCGTCCGGACGCCGACGCCGAGGAGCGGGTCGAACGGGCCTCCGCCGCGCACACGGGGACACTGATGATCGCCGATGATCGTTGCGCGCCGCATCAGTTCCGCACCGCGGGCGGACCCGGCTGCCGCCGCCGGACGGCGGGCGCGGGCCGCCGGCCCGGCACGGCGGTCTCCGGGCATCGTCCCCGCGCCACCGCGAGCCGGTCGGCCGCCGGCCCGGTTCCGGGCCCGGGACCAGCGCGGGACTCGCGTCATGATCTCGATAGGATCTCGTCCGTCCCGGCCGTTATGGTGACCGGGGCACGGGCCGCGATCACCGGCTACGGGCGCGCACCGGGCGCCCGATCGGGGACCAGACCGTGCGCCACCGGCGCCGGCCGGGCGCCGATGACCTGCACCCTCCGCACGGAAAAGACGATTCTCATGTCCGACACCCTCACCGACACCACCGGACCCGCGGTTACCGGGACCGACGCCGACGAGAAGACGGCCAAGGACACCGCGTCGCACGGCCGCCACCGCGGTGGCTCCGCCGCCGACGACAGCCCGGAGTCCGACCCGCACGGCCGCCACCGCGCGGCCGGGGCGCTGGGCTGACCGCACCACCACCAGGGCACCGCGTACGAGGGCCCGCCGGGAGGGCACGGACTCCCCCGGCGGGCCCTCGGCTTTCCCGATGCCCCCGCCCGAAGTCTCCGTGCGAAGCCTCCGCCCGAAGTCTCCGTGCGAAGCCCCGAGCAGCGCCCCGGCCGCGACCCGCCCTCAGCCCAGCGCCACGACCGTCCGCAGCGCCTCGCCGCTCCGCATCTGCGCGATCGCCTCGTTGACGTCCGCGAGCCCCACCCGGTGGGTGACCATGCCGTCGAGGTCGATCCGCCCGGCCCGCCAGAGGTCCACGACCAGCCCGATGGTGCGCGCCACCGTCGCCCCGCCGTAGAGCGAGGGCAGCAGGCGCTTCTCGTTGAAGAACAGCTCGCCCATGGTGAACTGCGCGAGGTCGTCCTGCGCGCCCGCGCCGATGACGACCACCGCGCCGCCGCGCCGGGCGGCCTCGTAGCCGGCCCGGACGGTGGCCGCGCGGCCGACCGCCTCGAAGACGTAGTCGAAGCCGCCGCCGGGCAGCTTCTTGGCCGTCGCCTTCAACTCCTCGGGGGCGATCGCCCCGGTGGCGCCGAACGCCAGGGCGCGCTCGCGGCGCGAGGCCACCGGGTCGACGACGGTGATCCGGCCGGCGCCGCAGACCCGGGCGCCCTGCACGGTGGCCACGCCGACCCCACCCGCGCCGATCACCGCGACGGAGGCGCCGGGCTCGACCCGGGCGGTGTTCACCGCGGCGCCGATGCCCGTGGTCACGCCGCAGCCGATCAGCGCGGCGGCCTCGTACGGGAGGTCGTCGGGCACCTTGATGACGGCGTTCGCCGCGACCACGACCTCCTCGGCGAAGGCCCCGGTGCCGTAGAAGCCGGAGGCGCTCAGCCCGCCCTCGGCGATCCGGAAGCCCGGGGCGCCGAGGCCGCGCAGGCTGGCGATGCAGAGGTGGCCGCGGTCCCGGCGGCAGTGGTCGCAGCGGCCGCAGGGGGCCATCCAGCAGAGCACCACGCGGTCGCCGGCGGCGAGGCCGGTGACGCCCTCGCCGACCTCCAGCACGTCCCCGGCGCCCTCGTGCCCGGGGACGAACGGCGCGGGCTGCGGCAGGACGCCGCTCATCGCGGAGAGGTCCGAGTGGCAGAGGCTGGCGGCGCGCATCCGGACCCGTACGGTGCCCGGCCCGAAGCCCACGGCCGTCACGTCCTCGCGAACGTCGAGGGTCTCCTGGCCGGTCTTGTGCAGGACGGCTGCGCGCATGGGTGCTGCTCCCGGGGTGCCTGGTGTTCCTCGGATCGGCGGTCGGGCCGATTCTGGCACGGGCGGCGCGACGCGACTAGAACGCGTTCCACAACAACCGGCCGGCGGAACTGTACGAATTCACTGTCCTTCCACCACCGCGACACGCCATGATCACCACCGTGTCGACACCCCTTCCGACGTCCCCGCCTCCGCCCTCGCAGGCCTCCCCCGAGCAGTCCGCCCACGGCGCGTCCTGCCCCCGCTGCGCCGCCGCGCTGACCGCCGACCCGCGCTTCACCGCCTGGTGCCCGGCCTGCGACTGGAACCTGTCCCCCGGTCAGGACGGCGCTCCCGCGCCCACCCGGCGCGAGCGGGCGGCGGCCGACCGCACCGACCGGCTGTTCGAGGAGCAGGCCGCCGGCGGCGACTCCCCGACCGCCCGCCGCGACTGGCTGCTGGCCTCCGCCGCCGCCGGCCTGGTCCACCTGGTCACCGTCGGCCTGCTCTGCCTGGCGGTCTGGCTGCTCGTCACCGGGAGCACGGTGCAGCGCTGCGCGGGCGTGGTGGCGCTGGTGGTCGCGGTCGCGCTGCGCCCCCGGCTCGGCCGGGTGCCGCGCGACCAGAACGTCCTCGACCGCGCCTCGGCCCCGGCCCTGTACGGGCTGGCGGACCGGGTGGCCGCCGAGCTGGGTGCCGCGCCGGTGGCCGTCATCCGGGTCACCGACGAGTTCAACGCCTCCTACGGGCTGGTCGGGCTGCGCCGCCGTCCCGTCCTCGAACTGGGCCTGCCGTTCTGGGAGGTGCTGGACGACCGGCAGCGGATCGCCCTGCTCGGCCACGAGTTCGGCCACCACGTCAACGGCGACCACCGCCGCTCGCTCTGGCTGCACAGCGCGGTCTCGGCGCTCGCGGCCTGGTACGGCATGGTCCGGCCCGACCGGCCGGGCCGCGCGCACGGCGACGAGCTCTCGCTGCTGATCCGGATCGGCGCGCTGGTCGGCGCGGTCGTCCTGCGGGCTGTCGCCTGGCTGCTGCTCCAGGGCCTCTACCTGTTCGACCGGCTCACCTCCCGCGCCGGGCAGCAGGCCGAGTACCGCGCGGACGCCCTCGCCGTCCGGGTCGGCGGCAGCGAGGCGGCCGGCGGGATGCTCGCGACGCTCCTGCTGTTCGGCCCGGTGTGCACCGCCGTGGGCCGGATCCGCGCCGAGGAGCGCCGGCGCCCCCGGACGGTCCGCCGCGGCCGCGGCCGGGGCCCGGAGCGGCCCGAACAGCCCGAACAGTCCGAGCGGCCGAAGCCGCCCGCCCCGGAACTGCTCTGGGAGCGGCTGCGCGAGCACCTCGGCTCCGTCCCCGCCACCGAGCACGAGCGCCTGCTACGGCTCAGCGCCCGTGACCACGCCGCCGTGGACTCCACCCACCCTCCGACCCACCTGCGGATCGCCCTGGTCGAGCGCGCCGAGGCCCGGCCGGCCGCCGTCACCGCCACCCCCGCCGAGGTCGGGGCGATCGCCGCCGAGCTGGCCCCGCACCGCGCCCGGATCGCCGCCGACCTGCTCGCGGGCTGACCGCGGCCCGATCGACGCACGGCACCGGTCGGCGCCGGCCGCCCCGGCGGCGCCGCTACCGCTACCGTCGAGTAGGGTCCGTGCACGTCCGCCCGCGTCCCGACCCCCCGAGGAGCACCGCATGTCCGACCTGCTGCTGAGCGCCGAGCCGGCACCCGAGGTGCTGGCGGCGTTCGAGGAGGCCACCGGGTTCATGCCGGTGGACGAGGGGCTCGCGCTGTACGCGGCGGCGGTGGAGGCGGCCCGGAGCACCGGGCTGCCGGTGCTGGAGATCGGCACCTACTGCGGCCGCTCGGCGATCCTGCTCGCGGCGGCGGCCCGGGAGGCGGGGACGGTCGCGCTGACCGTCGACCACCACCGCGGCTCGGAGGAGCAGCAGCCCGGCTGGGAGTACCACGACCCGACCCTGGTCGACCCCGAGGTCGGGCTGATGGACACCCTGCCGCGGTTCCGCCGCGCCCTGCACGCCGCCGGTCTGGAGGAGCACGTGGTGGCGCTGGTCGGCCGCTCGCCGCGGATCGCCGCGCTGTGGGGGCGCCCGCTGGGCCTGGTGTTCATCGACGGCGGGCACACCGACGAGCACGCGACCGGCGACTACGAGGGCTGGGTGCCGCACCTGGCGCCGGAGGGCCTGCTGGTGGTGCACGACGTGTTCCCCGACCCGGCGGACGGCGGCCAGGCCCCGTACCGGGTGTACCTGCGGGCGCTGGCCGAGGGCTTCGAGGAGGTCTCGGTGACCGGCTCCCTGCGCGTCCTGCGCCGCTCCGCGCGGTAGTTCGCTCCCGGGGCCCCGCGCCGATGCTCTAACGTCGTGCCGGGGCTGCCGGGCAGGGGTTCGAACGGTACGGTGGCCGCGCAGCACCAGGCAGAGCATCGGCGGACGGTGGGGGCCAGCAGCGACATGACGGACCAGCAGAACAGCGCTCCGGCGGTCTGGGACCCGACCGCGCGCGGCGGCGCCGGCGGCTGGGTGCGCGGCCCGCAGCGCCCGGCCGACGCGCAGCCCGTCCCCGAGGCGCCCGCCACCCCCCAGCCTCCCGCAGCCCCGCAGTCCACGGCTCCGCAGTCCGCCGCCCAGCCCGGTCCGATGGCCCCGCCGCCCTCGCCCGGCGCCGTCGGCGACCAGGGCCCGCCGCTGGGCGCCCGCCCGTACCTGGCCGCCTCGCCCGGCTACGACCCGCCGACCGCCCGGCTGTTCCCCGGCGCCGCCCCGCCGCCCCCGGCCGCCCCGCCGGCGTCCGCGCCGTTCCCCTCCCACGCGGGTCCGCCGTCCCACGCCCCGCAGCAGGAGACGCGGCAGACCCCCGGCTACGACTACCTCCTGCAGCCGCCCGCCGCCCCGCCGCAGTCCCCGTACGGCGCCCAGCCCCCGTACGGCACCCCGCTCCCCTACGGCGCGCAGCCCGACTACCCGACCGGGACCGCCCACGGGGACGATGAGGACCGGCCGACCAACCGCAGGGCCCCGCTGCTGATCGGCTTCGCGCTGCTCCTGGTGCTGGCGGTCGGCGGCGGCCTGCTGTTCGCCCTGCGGGGCGGCGGCGACAAGGACGGCCAGGCCGCGCCCGCCCCGGCCTCGGCCCCGGCGACCGGCGCGGAGAACCCGCCGCCCGCGACCGCGCCCACGGGTGCGGACGGTGCGCCGAGCGCCGCCGCGAGCGCGTCCGGCTCGCCCGCCGGTACGCCGTCGCCGAGCTCGACCGCTCCCGGTCCGGGCGCCAAGGCGCAGGCCCAGGCGCTGGACGGCCTGCTCAGCGAGGGCGAGAGCGCCAAGGCCCCGATCGGCAGCGCCGTCGCCAAGGTGACCAGCTGCCCGCCGAAGGCCGACATCGAGAGCGCCGCGCAGGACTTCGACAACGGCGCGAGCCAGCGGACCGCCCTGCTGGCCAAGCTCTCCCAACTGAGCGTCACGGACGTGCCGGGCGGCGCGGACGCGGTGAACTCCCTGAAGTCCGCCTGGCAGTTGTCCGCCGACATAGACAAGGCGTACGCGAGCTGGGCGCGCGCCGTGGCCGCCCAGGGCTGCACCGGCCGGGCCCCGGCCACCGCCGACAAGAAGCACGCGGACGAGCTCAACCCGCAGGCCACGCAGGCGAAGACGGACTTCATGACGAAGTGGAACGCGATCGCGAAGAGCTACGGCCTGACTCCGCGCACCCAGGACAGGATCTGACCGACCAGTGACCGGCACCGCCCCCCGACCGCCCCGCCGCTCCGCCCTGCTGCGCGCCACCACCGCCGCGGCCGTGGCCGTTCCGCTCTGCACGGCGGGCTGGTTCGGCTGGCGGGCCCTCGACCACTCCGGCCCGGCGGGCGCCACGGCGGCCCCGGCCGCGTCGGCCCCCGCCGCCTCGTCCCCGGCTTCCGGCCCGGCTTCGGCGCCGCCCGCCCCGACGGCCACGGACCAGCCGGGGACCGCCGACCCCGGCGCCCCGGCCGACGGCACCGCCGCGCCCCTCACCCCGCCGGTCGCACCGCCGCCGTCCACCACCCCGGCGGCCGAGGCCCCGCCCGCGCCCGCCGACGCCGCGGTCCTGACCGGCCGCACCGTCCTGCTCGACCCCGGCCACAACCCCGGGAACTCCACCCACACCGCCGAGATCAACCGCCAGGTGGACATCGGCAACGCCCGCAAGGAGTGCGACACCACCGGCACCGAGACCAACGCCGGCTACACCGAGGCCGAGTACACCCTGGACGTCTCCCGCCGGGCCCGCGCCCTGCTGGCCGCCCGGGGCGCCACGGTGGTCCTGGTGCAGGACGGCGACCGGCCCTGGGGCCCGTGCGTCGACGAGCGGGCCCGCGCGGGCGCCGACGCCCACGCCGACGTCGCGGTCTCGGTGCACGGGGACGGCGGCCCTGCGAGCGGCAGCGGGTTCCACGTGATCATGCCCGCCCGGGTGGTGGCGGGGAAGGCGGACAACGCGGCGATCGTCGCCCCCTCGCGCCGGCTCGGCCTCCTGCTGCGCGACCGGTTCCACGCCGCGACCGGCGAGCCGTACGCGGACTACATCGCCAAGGACGGCCTGGACACCCGCTCCGACCTGGGCGGCCTCAACCTCTCGACGGTCCCCAAGGTGTTCATCGAGTGCGGTAACATGCGCAACTCGACGGACGCGAAGCGGATGACGGACCCTCAGTGGCGCCAGCAGGCGGCCCGGGGGATCGCCGACGCGCTGACCGCTTTCCTGACGACCCAAGAGAAGACCGAAGAGCGGTAAGGGAGTTGGGCCGCGACCGGCGGAGGACGACGCTCCGCCCGGACCGCACGGTTTGCAACGACTTCACCCCATTCCCGGTCCCGCCGTGCACCGGCAGGACGGTTGGGCCTAGGCTTCTGGTCCGTTCGGGAGTTTCGGCCGGTCGGCCCGACCGCGCGAACCACCGTCCACGACACGTCAACGAGGGGAACGTTAGTGAATCTGCGCGCTCTCACCAGGGGAGACGCCGCCGTCGCAGGCGCGGCCGTCCTGCTCTTCATCGCCTCCTTCCTGCCTTACTGGACCGTGGACTGCGGCAACAGCCGGTACTGCCCGCCGTCGCAGAACGCGTGGAGCACGGACCTGTTCCCCATCCTGCCGTCGATCTACCTCCTCGGCATCGCCGCCGCGGTGCTGATCCTGGTGCAGCGCTTCCAGGGTGCGGCCGCGGCCAACCGCCAGGTGCTCGGCCTGCGGCTGGACCAGTGGGGCATCGCCCTCTCCGTCGCGGCGCTGTGGACCTCGGTCTGGGCGCTCGGCGGCGGCACCTCCAGCTCCGTCGTCAGCCACGGCTTCGGCGCCTGGCTCGGCTTCATCGCGCTGCTCGCGCTGGCCGGCGCGGCCGCCGCGGGCCCCCTGGTGCCCGCACTGAAGGCCCCGCTGGCCGCCGACCGCCCGGCGGCCGTCCCCGGCCAGTACGGCTACCCGGGCCAGCCCGGTCAGCCGGGTGCCCCCGGCCAGCCCGGCCAGTACGGCTACCCGGCCCAGGGCCACGACCCGGCGTTCGGCGGCCAGGGCGGCTACGGCTACCCGGGTGCCGGCCAGCCGCAGCCCGGCCAGCCGGTCCCGGCCGCCCAGCCGCACGACGTCGGCGCCCCGGCCCCGCAGCCGGTCCCGGCCGCGCAGCAGGCGCCCGCCCCGGCGGCGGACTTCCAGCCGTTCTGGTTCGCCGTCCCGGCCCCGCGCCAGCTGGCCCCGAAGGACAACCCGGCCGGTGCCCCGGTCGGCGAGGTCGTGCCGGGCACCTGGTACCTGGCCGTCGAGCAGCGCGGCGCCGCGCTGGTCGCGCAGCTGCCGGACGGCAGCCAGGGCGTGCTGGCCGACACCACGGGCATCCAGCGCGGCTGACGCCCGCGGACGCACACCGCGAAGGGGCGGGACCGGTTCTCCGGTCCCGCCCCTTCCGCGTGTACGCGCCGTCTCCGCGCCCTGTGCGCGCGGTGCGCCCTGTGCGCCCGATCCGTACGGACGTCCGCTCCGCGTACGCCCGTCCCGCGCGCGCCCCGTCCCGCGCGCGTGCGCCGGGCTCAGCAGCAGTCCGCGACCACCAGCCCGGCCGGCAGCTGCTCCCCGCCGAAGACCGCGACCGTCGCCGGGTCCCCGCCGAGCGCGGCCACCGCGAGCAGCAGCGCCCCGGCCGTCCAGGTGGTGCGCTCCTCCGGCCAGATCGCGTCGTCCTCGAAGACGTACCCGGTCCAGTACGAGCCGTCCTCGTGCCGCAGGTGCTTCTGGATCCAGCGCAGGATGTCCACCGCGCGGTCGGACTGGCCGATGGCCCAGAGCGCGAGCGCCAGCTCGGCGCTCTCGCCGCCGGTCACCCACGGGCGGTCGCTGACGCAGCGCACGCCGAGGCCGGGGACGACGAAGCGCTCCCAGTCCCGCTCGATCCGGGCCACCGCCGCCTCGCCGCGCAGGCCGGTGCCGAGCACCGGGTAGTACCAGTCCATCGAGTAGCGGCCCTTGTCCAGGAACCGCTCGGGGTGGTGGGAGACGGCGTGCCCCAGCCGGCCGGCCGCGAGCTCCCAGTCGGGCTGCGGCTCCTCCAGGTACTCGGCGACGGCCAGGCCGCAGCGCAGCGCGTGCAGGATGCTGGACGAGCCGGTGAGCAGCGCCTCGTCGGTGGCGGTGCCGTCCCCGTCGACCCGCCAGGCGATCGGGCCGCCGGGCAGCCGCAGCCCGACGATGAAGTCCAGGGCGCGCCGGACGACCGGCCAGATCCACTCCAGGAAGGCGTCGTCGCCGGTGCTGAGGTGGTGGTGCCAGACCCCGACCGCGATGTACGCGCAGAAGTTGCTCTCCTTGGCCCGGTCGGTGACCGCGCCGTCGGTGTACGCGGCGTACCAGGAGCCGTCCGGGTTCTGGGCGGCGGCGAGCCAGCGGTAGGCGGCCTCGGCGGCGGCGTGCTCGCCGGCCGTGTCGAGGGCCATCGCCGCCTCGGTGTGGTCCCAGGGGTCGAGGTGGTGGCCGGCGAACCAGGGTATGGCGCCGTCGGGGCGCTGCTCGGCCAGGATGCTGCGCACGGTGTCGGCGGCCTGCTCGGCGTCGAGCACCCCGTCGAGCAGCAGCACCTCGGGGACGGCGGCCGTCACGCCGTCCCGCCCGGCGCGCGGTTGGGCTTGGAGGCGTACGCGACGAAGCTCTTGCCGATCACCGGGTTGAGGGCCCGCTCGGCGGCCCTGGTGAGGCTGCTGATCACCGGGGTGCCGACGATGTCCCAGACCAGCAGCTGGTGGTAGGCCTTGACCGGCAGCGCCTTGTCGTTGTCGACGCCGACCGCGCACTTGATCCACCAGTACGGGGAGTGCAGCGCGTGCGCGTGGTGGGTGCCGTACGGCTCCAGGCCGGCGTCCTTGAGCTTCTCGAGCAGCTCGTCGCCCCGGTAGATCCGGATGTGGCCGCCCTCGTTGGCGTGGTACTCGTCGGACAGCGCCCAGCAGATCTTCTCCGGGAGCCAGCGGGGCACGGTGACGGCGAGCAGGCCGCCCGGCTTGAGGACCCGGAACATCTCGTTGAGGACGCCCTTGTCGTCCGGGATGTGCTCCATCACCTCGGAGATGATGATCTTGTCGAAGTACTCGTCCTCGAACGGCAGCGCCAGCGCGTTGCCCTCCATCGCGACCGCCGACGCGCCCTCGGGGGCCTCGCCGGCCTGCTCCATCGCCGCGAACCACTTCCTGACCTCGGCGATCTCCTCGGTGTTCTGGTCGAGGGCGATCACGTTGGCGCCACGGCGGTAGCACTCGAACGCGTGCCGGCCCCCGCCGCAGCCCAGGTCGAGCACCCGGTCGCCGGGGGCGAGCGGGAAGCGCGAGAAATCGACGGTCAGCACTGCAGGACTCCCATTCCTATTGCTACCAAGCGTTCTTGACGCTTCGTCACGCCACTCCCGGCACGTCACGCTTCGTCGGGCAGGCTCGCCCTGCCGCCACCGCCCCGCCTCCACCGACCGGCCGTCACCGACCTGCCGCGGGCGGGCGGCTAGGCCACGTACCGCCAGCCCGGACCCGAGCGGGCCCGGGCGCCGACGCCGGTGGCGAGCGCCGCGCGGTAGGCCTCGGCGGTCAGCTCGGCGGCCCGCTCCCAGGTGAACCGGGCCAGCACCCGCTCCCGCCCGGCCGCGCCGAGCCCGGCCCGCAGCTCCGGGTCGTCCAGCAGCCGGCCGAGCGCGGCGGCCAGCGCGTCCGCCTCCCCCGGCGGCACCGCCAGGCAGGACTCCCCGTCCGGCCCGGCCACCTCGGGGATCGCCCCGCCGGTGGTCGCGACCAGCGGGGTGCCGGTGGCCATCGCCTCGGCGGCGGGCAGCGAGAAGCCCTCGTAGAGCGAGGGGACGCAGGCCACCTCGGCCGAGCGGTAGAGGTCGACCAGCTCCTGGTCGGTCAGCCCGCTGCGGAACTCGATGTGCCCGGCCAGCCCGAAGCGGCGCACCGCCTCGGCCACCGGCCCGTCCTCCTTCTGCGGCTTGCCGACCACCACCAGGTGGGCGTCCCGCTCGGTGCGGACCTTGGCGAGCGCCTCGACCAGGAAGACCAGGCCCTTCAGCGGGACGTCCGCGCTGGAGGTGGTGACGATCCGGCCGGGGACGCGCTCGATCTCCGCCGAGGGCGACCAGAGCCGGGTGTCGGCGCCGATCGGCACCACCGAGATCGCGCCGGGCGCGACGCCCAGGTGCTCGGCGATCTCGCGCTGCGAGGTGCCGGAGACGGTGATCACGTGGTCCAGCCGGGCGGCGACCCGGCGCTGCATCCGGGTGAAGGCGTACCAGCGGCGCAGCGAGAGCCGCTTGCCCCGGGTGGTGGCGGCGTCCAGCTCCAGCTGCCGGTCCACGGTGATCGGGTGGTGGATCGTGGTGACCAGCGGGAAGCCGTGCCGGGCCAGGCCGAGCAGGCCGTAGCCGAGGGTCTGGTTGTCGTGCACCACGTCGTAGCGGCCCTTGTGGGCGGCCAGGTAGCGGCGGGCGCGCAGCGAGAAGGTGAGCGGCTCGGGGAAGCCGCCGGTGCGCATGGTGGCGAACTCCAGCACGTCCACCGGGCCGCGGAACTCGTCGCGGGCCGGGGTGCGGAACGGGTCGTCGGCGCGGTAGAGGTCCAGGCTGGGCAGCTCGACCAGGCGCACCGAGCCGGGGCCGTCGACCTCGTCGAGCACCGGGAAGGGCTGGGCGCCGATCACGTCCACGTGGTGGCCGAGCCTGGCCAGCTCCCGGGAGAGGTGCCGTACGTACACGCCCTGACCGCCGCAGAAGGGGTCCCCTCGGTACGACAGCAGGGCAATCCGCAGCGGCTGCGCGGTCATCCTGGGCCCTCTTCTCTAGCTGCTTACGGTGCTGCCGGTCGTGCTTCCGGTCGCTAAAGTAGATCAGGTTTCAGTGGCTGGGGAACTCGTCGTCGACCACGTGAACAATGAGAGACCTCGAAGATACCGGCCCGTAGCTTTCCCTCAGGAGCCAGGGCTGGTGATTCCCGCCACGCCGGATCCTGCCGACCATGTGGAGCACGCCGCCACTCTCGCCCGCCCGGGAGCACCCTTGCCGCCACCCCCTCCTTCCACCTCTCCGCAGCTCTCGCCCCCGGGCGAGCCGCCGCTGACCGCGCGCCAGGCCGAACGGCGCCGGCGCATCCTGCGGGCCGCCACCGCGCTGGCGGTGCGAGGCGGGTACGAGGCGGTGCAGATGCGGGAGGTCGCGGAGGGCGCCCAGGTCGCCCTCGGCACGCTCTACCGCTACTTCCCGTCCAAGGTCCACCTGCTGGTGGCGGTGATGCTGGAGCAGCTCCAGGGCCTCCAGGAGCACATCCGGCGGCACCCGCCGACCGACCGCGAACCGGCGCCGCGGGTCGCCGACGCCCTCACCCGGGCCTTCCACGCGCTGCAGCGCGAGCCGCTGCTGGCCGAGGCGATGGTCCGGGCGCTGTCCTTCGCGGACCGCTCGGTGGGGGCCGAGGTGGACCAGGTCAGCACGGCCACCGGGCAGCTCATCCTGGACGCGATCGGCCAGTCCGGACCGCCCACCGAGAGCCAGCGCGCGGCGGTGCGGGTGATCGAGCACACCTGGCACTCGGCACTGGTCGCCTGGCTCTCCGGGCGCGCCTCGATCGCCGAGGTCCGGGCCGACCTGCACACCGCGGCCCGGCTGCTCGCCCTGCCGTGAGCCGCCCTCCCCTCTGCTGCGACTGGAACCTGTTCCTGCCTGCTGCGGGGCGCCCGTGGCGCTCCGGCGGCTAGAGTCGACAGTCGGCACAACTCCATCCCGCTCCTCCCCCGGGGAAAGCCGGTGCGAATCCGGCGCTGACCCCGCAGCCGTGAGACCGGCGCCGCCATCGGCCGCCCGGACGAGTCGGAGCACCCGGGGAGGGGCGAGCGGCCAGTCCGGACGCACGCGCCCGGCACCGTCGAGGACTACGGAACGGCCCCGCCCGGGCCACCACCGCTCACCGAAAGGCACACCCGCACCATGCTGACCGCCGCCCGCCTGGGCGCCGCCGCCCTGTCCGCCGCGCTGCTCACCGGCCTCGCCGCAGGACCGGCCCTCGCCGACAGCCCCGCGCCGACCCCCGCCGCCGTTCCCGACGGGCTGTACGGCAAGAGCGACCCGACGTACGACGGCGTCTGGCGGCAGTCGCTGGCGCTCACCGCGCTGACGGCGGCCAAGGTCACCCCGGCCGACTCGGCCGTCGGCTGGCTCACCGGGCAGCAGTGCGAGGACGGCGGCTGGCCCTCCTACCGGGCCGCCGGCGCGGCCTGCGACCCCAAGACCGAGGACAGCAACGCCACCGCCGTCGCCGTCCAGGCCCTGGTCGCCCTCGGCGGGCACCAGGAGGCCGTCGACAAGGGCGTCGGCTGGCTCAAGGCCAACCAGAACGCCGACGGCAGCTGGGCGTACAACCCGGGCAGCCCCGGCGACGCCGACTCCACCGGCCTCGCCGTCAACGCGCTGTTCGCCGCCAAGACCGACCCGGCGGGCGTCGCCAAGGCCGGCAGGTCCGCCTTCGACGGGCTCGCCCTCTTCCAGCTCGGCTGCGCCGCCCCCGCCGACCAGCGCGGCGCCTTCGCCTACCAGACCGACCCGGCCGGCGGCGCCCTCACCCCGAACGCCCTGGCCAGCGCCCAGGCCGCGCTCGCCGCGAGCGGCGGCCACCTGCCGGTCGCCGGCACGGTGCACGCCGACGCCGCGCCCAAGGCCCTGGCCTGCGCCGACGCCCCGGCCGCCCAGGGCTCCTCGGCCTCCTCGGCCCCGGTTTCGCACGCGGAGTCCGGCGAGGCCGTCGGCGCCTACCTCGCCGCCCAGCTCGCGGCCGGCGGCGACCACCTCACCCTCACCACCCCGGGCGCCGCCCCCACCCCCGACTACACCGCCACCGCCTGGGCCGCCCTCGCGCTCAGCCAGAGCGGCCACCCCCAGCAGGCCGCCGGCGCCGTCGACTGGCTCGGCAAGGAGGGCGCCACCTGGACCAAGGGCGGCACCGACGCCGGCGCCACCGCCACCCTCCTGCTGGTCGCCCAGGCCGCCCACCGCGACACCGCCGCCCTGACCGGCCAGCTCACCGCCCTCGGCCCGGCACCCAAGGCCACCGACGCCTCCGCCACGGCGACGGCGACCGCCCCGGCGAAGAAGAAGGACGGCGGCATCGGCCAGTACTGGCTGATCGGCGTCGGCCTGCTCATCGGCGTCGGCGGCGGCCTCCTCCTCAGCCTCCAGCGCAAGCGCAACACCCACCTCTGATGCGTCCCGCCTCCCACGCCGCTCCCGGCGGGCCGGGCCCCGGCCTGCCGGGCGGGGGCGCCCGCGCCCGCCGTCGCACCGCCCTCGCCGCGCTGCTCCTCCCCCTCCTCGGGGCGGTGCTGCTGCTCGCCTCCGCCGCTCCGGCGCAGGCCGCCGGGTACCGGTACTGGTCGTTCTGGCGCGGCGCCGAGGGCGGCAGCTGGACGTACCAGCAGCAGGGGCCCTCCGTCGCGGTGCCGCCGGACGGGGCCGTGGACGGGTGGCGGTTCGCGCTGAGCCCGGACGGCGGGCAGGACGCCGCGAAGCCCCGGACGGCCGGGAGCTTCGCCGACATCTGCGCGGACACGCCCGCGCAGGAGGGCCGCAAGCGGGTGGCCGTCGTGCTGGACTTCGGCACCGCCGAGGACGCCGGCTCCGCCGCCGGATCGTCCGCCGCCGGTTCGTCCGCTTCCGGCTCGTCCACCTCCGGTTCGTCCGCCGTCGGTTCGTCCGCCGCCTCGGTGCCCGAGCAGCGCACGGCCTGCGCCACCGTCGCGCCCCGCGCCACCTCGGCCGAGGTGCTGGCCACCGTCGCCCCGCCGCTGCGCTACGACACCAACGGGCTGCTGTGCGCCATCGCCGGGTACCCGAAGGCGGGCTGCGGCGACCAGGTCGGCGCGGCCGGCGCCGCCCAGCCGGCCGCCGGATCCGCCGACCAGAGCACCGGCAGCGGCCCGGACGTCGGCCTGATCGCCGGTGGCGCGCTGGTGGCCGTCCTCGCCGGTGGCGCCGTCTGGCAGGCGCGCCGCCGCCGTCACCCCTAACGTCCCCCACCCAGGAATCACCGTGAGCAGCACCGCCGTCCGTACCACCCGGCCGCCCACCGGCCCCCGTCAACTGCACCCCGGGGCCTGGTGGTTGTGGGCGCTGGGGCTGGGCGCGGCGGCCACCCGCACCACCAACCCGGCGATCCTGCTGCTGCTCGTCGCCGTCGCCGGGTACGTGGTCGCGGCCCGGCGCGGCGATGCGCCGTGGTCGCGCTCGTACGGGGCGTTCCTGCGGCTGGGCCTGCTGGTGCTCGGCATCCGGCTGGTGTTCGCGGTCTTCCTCGGTTCGCCGGTCCCGGGCACCCATGTGCTGTTCACGCTGCCCGAACTGCCGCTGCCCGTCTGGGCGCAGGGCGTGCGGATCGGCGGCCGGGTCACCGTCGAGGGGCTGCTCGCGGCGCTGTACGACGGGCTGCGGCTGGCCACCCTGCTGGTCTGCGTCGGCGCCGCCAACTCGCTGGCCAGCCCGGCCCGGCTGCTGCGCGCCCTGCCCGGCGCGCTCTACGAGGCGGGCGTCGCCGTCGTGGTGGCGATGACCTTCGCGCCGAACCTGATCGCGGACGTCCGCCGGCTGCGTGCCGCGCGGCGCCTGCGGGGCCGCTCCGACAAGGGCGTCGCGGCCGTGCTGAGCGTCGGACTCCCGGTGCTGGAGGGCGCGTTGGAGCGGTCCATCGCACTGGCCGCCGCCATGGACACCCGGGGGTTCGGCCGCACCGCCGACGTCCCGCGCCGGCTCGCCCGGGCGACGGCCGCGCTCACCCTGGCCGGACTGCTCGGGATCTGCCTGGCCGCGTACGGGCTGCTGACGGCCAACGGCGCGGGCTGGGCGCTGCCCGTCCTGCTGCTCGGTCTGGCCGCCGCCTTCGCCGGCCTGCTGCTGGGTGGCCGACGGTCCGTCAGAAGCCGCTACCGTCCCGACCCTTGGGCCGTCCCCGAGTGGCTGACGGCCGGTTCCGGGGCGGCCGTGGCGGCCCTCACCACCTACCTGGCCGCGCGGGACCCGGCCGCCTTCGCCCCCACCGTCGTCCCGCCGACCGTCCCCGCGCTGCCACTGGCCGCCGTGCTGACCGTGCTGCTCGGCCTGGTACCGGCGTTCGCCGCCCCGACCCCGCCCCGGAGGGCATCGTGATCACCTTCGAGCAGGTCTCCGTCCGGTACGCGGACTCGGCCGCACCCGCCCTCGACGGCGTCGACCTCACCGTCCCCGAGGGCGAACTCTGCCTGCTCGTGGGCCCGTCCGGCTCCGGCAAGTCCACCCTGCTGGGAACGGTCAGCGGCCTGGTGCCGCACTTCACCGGCGGGGTGCTGCACGGCCGGGTCACCGTCGGCGGCCGGGACACCCGCGAGCACCGTCCGCGCGAACTCGCCGACCTCGTCGGCACGGTGGGGCAGGACCCGCTGGCGCACTTCGTCACCGACACCGTGGAGGACGAACTCGCCTACGGCATGGAGTCCCTGGGCCTGCCGGGCGACGTGATGCGCCGCCGGGTCGAGGAGACCCTCGACCTGCTCGGCCTCGCCGACCTGCGCGACCGCGCGCTGAACTCCCTCTCCGGCGGCCAGCAGCAGCGCGTCGCGATCGGCTCGGTGCTCACCGTGCACCCGCGCGTGCTGGTCCTGGACGAGCCCACCTCGGCGCTCGACCCGGGCGCGGCCGAGGAGGTGCTGTCCGTCCTCCAGCGGCTGGTGCACGACCTCGGCACCACCGTGCTGATGGCCGAGCACCGGCTGGAGCGGGTCGTCCAGTACGCCGACCAGGTGCTGCTGCTCACCCCCGAGGCCCCGCCCGTCCTCGGCGAGCCCGCCGAGGTGATGGCGCACTCCCCGGTGCACCCGCCGGTGGTCGGCCTCGGCCGGCTCGCGGGCTGGCGGCCGCTGCCGCTCTCGGTCCGCGACGCGCGCCGCAAGGCCGCGCCGCTGCGCGCCCGACTGGACGGCCGGACGCCCGCTCCCGCCGACCGCCGTGCCGGCGCCGCCCCCCTCGCCGTCACCGACCGCCTCGCCGTCCGGCGCGGCCCCGTCCCGGCCCTGCGCGGCGTGGACCTCGCCCTCCACCCCGGCGAGATCACCGCCCTGATGGGCCGCAACGGCGCCGGCAAGTCCACCCTGCTGGGCAGCCTGGTCGGCCTGCACGCCCCCTCCTCCGGCAGCGTCAGGGTCGGCGGCCGCACCCCGCACCGCACCCGCCCCGCCGAACTGATCCGCGAGGTCGGCCTCGTCCCGCAGGACCCGCGCGACCTGCTGTACGGCGAATCGGTCGCCGCCGAGTGCGCCGCGGCCGACACCGACGCCGGAGCCGCCGCCGGCACCTGCCGCGCCCTGGTCGAACGCCTGCTGCCCGGCATCGACGACGACACCCACCCGCGCGACCTCTCCGAGGGCCAGCGGCTCACCCTCGCCCTCGCCGTCGTACTCACCGCCCGGCCCCCGCTGCTGCTCCTCGACGAGCCGACCCGCGGCCTCGACTACGCCGCCAAGGCCCGGCTGGTGGAGATCCTGCGCGGCCTGGCCGCCGAGGACCACGCCGTGCTCCTCGCCACCCACGACGTCGAGCTGGCCGCCGAACTCGCCCACCGCACGGTGATCCTCGCCGAGGGCGAGATCGTCGCGGACGGTCCGACGGCGGAGGTCGTGGTCTCCTCCCCCGCCTTCGCCCCGCAGGTCGCCAAGGTGCTGGCACCCGGGCCGTGGCTCACCGTCCGGCAGGTCGCGGAGGCGCTGGACGCATGAGCACTCGTCCCGTCCCGCTGGGACGCCGGTCCGTCGCGGCGCTGCTGTCGGTCTCCTTCGTCGGCGTCGCCGCCTTCGGCTGGCCGCTGCTCGCCTCCACCAAGTCGGCGCTGGTCGGCCACTCCACCGACGCGCCCTGGCTGTTCGCCCTGCTGCTCCCCCTCCTCCTCGCCGTCGTCATCGCCCAGATCTCCGAGGGCCGCTCGGCGGGCGGCGGCGCCCCCGGCCTGGACGCCAAGTCCGTGGCCCTGCTGGGCGTCCTGGCCGCCGCCGGCGCGGCGCTGCGCCCCCTCGGCGCGGGCACGGCGGGGCTGGAGCCGATGTTCTTCCTGATGGTGCTGTCCGGGCGGGTGCTCGGCCCGGGCTTCGGCTTCGTCCTCGGCTCGCTGTCGATGTTCGCCTCCGCGCTGCTCACCGGCGGGGTCGGGCCGTGGCTGCCGTTCCAGATGCTGGCGATGGGCTGGGTCTGCCTGGGTGCGGGCCTGCTCCCGGGGGCCTCCGCGCTGCGCGGCCGCCGCGAACTCGTGGTGCTGGCGTCCTATGGCGCCATCGCGTCCCTGCTGTACGGCACGATCATGAACCTCCAGGGCTGGCCGTACATCGGCGGCCTGGCCGGCTCCATCTCCTTCGTCCCCGGCGACCCGCTGCCCGCCAACCTGGTCCGCTTCGCCGCCTACTGCCTGACCACGTCACTGGGCTGGGACCTGCCGCGTGCCGCACTCACCGTGGTGCTCTGCCTCACCCTCGGCACCCCCGTCCTGCGCGCCCTGCGCCGCACCACCCGCCGCGCCGCCTTCGACGCCCCGGTCACCTTCCGCCCGCCGGAGCGCTAAGCGCCGCCCGCCCGGCACGCCCCGCACACCTGCCCGGCTCCCGCCACGGGCCGCCCGCACATCCCGCCCCGGCCGGGGCACTCGTGCCGGCGCGGCCCATCGTTTGCCTTCCTGGACGCCGGAACGGTCGGCACCTTGGCGATCCGCGCCGCCAGGATCGCCCCGACGCTGTGCGTGACCTTGTCCGGCAGCGGAGCCGCGATGATCCCCGCCAGCGCGTCCCGCGTCCACCCACTCGCGAGCAACCCCTCCACCCGCGCGGCTTGATCACTCAAGGGCTTCCCCGCCAGGGCCATCTTCGGCTCCCGGCACCCGAGTTCGAGCAGCAGCGCCATGCCCGCCGTCAACTTCTCCGGGGGACGGACGGAAGGTTCTTCCACGTCCTTGGTTCCCCGTTCCTTGGAAGGGCTTCCCGCCTTCCCGACGCCTGGCTTACCTGGAGCTGGACCACCGGCGGCCGGGGGCACGGGAAGCGGCGGCACCGTGTGCACCGCCTTGCCCGTCGTCACCGGCACCTCGTGCACCGAGACGACCGTCCGCACCTGCCCGGTCAGCGGGTCCCGCTGGGTGCGCCGGACGTAGTGCCCGGCCGCCTCCAACTCCCTGAGCGCCCGCGCCACGCTCGTCCGGCCCTCCACGCTCTTGGCGGCCAGCGTGCGGACGTCTTCGCGCGCCCCGTCCGGCAGGCTGAGCAGGTAGCTGAGGAGCCCCCGCGCGGCCCACGACAGCGAGTGCTTGCGGACGACATGCCCGTTGTCCAGGATCGTGTACCCGGGAGCGTGCTGAGGGATACGATGAATCTGCATCTGGAGTTGCTTTCTCCTGGTGCCAAACCCCGGGGTGTTGGAGCACCGCCGGGGTTACTTGTGCCCACGCACCGGGCGCTTCTCCGAGCACCCGACACCACAATCTTCACCGCAACGCCGTAACACCTCGTCAAACCCCCACCCACATCACCCTTTCGTGCGGCGCGAGCGCACTCCCCCCAGCGCGCCCCGGAACCTCCGCTCCCTGGACGCTCCAGCCTCGTCCGCGAGTTGATACCGTCGGTGGACATGACTGACTACGAGACCGCATTTCGGTCGCTGGACGGCACCGCACTGTCCGGCACGGTCACTCCCTCGCCAACTCCCCCAACTGCTCTGGCCGTTCTCGCACACGGCGCCGGCGTCACCCGTGAAGAAGGCGGATTCTTCGGCCGCCTGGCGGCCGGTCTCGCCGCCACCGGCATCACCTGCCTCCGCTTCGACCTGCGGGCCCACGGCAGGAGCGCCGGGCGCTTCTCCGACATCACGATCGCCTCCATCGCCAACGACATCCGGGCCGCGTCCGGACACCTGGCAGAGATCGCCGATCGCCCCGGCCGGGTCCACGTCGTTGCCGCCTCGTTCTCCGGCGGTGCGGCAGCCCTACATGCCGGAAGCCGACCCGATGAGGTCGACAAGCTGGTCCTGCTGAACCCACGTATGGACTACCGGAACCGCTTCATCACCGAAGCAGCCGGATGGGTCGAGGACCGCCTCTCCACAGAGCACGCCGTGAAGCTGGACGAGCGCGGCTTCTCCGTCCGTCAACCGTTCGAGACGGGCCGCGGTCTCCTGAACGAGGTCTTCCACCTCGACCCCGTGCAGCTCTGCACCGGCGTGCGGTCACCCGTGCTCATCATCCACGGCACGAAGGACACCTTCGTCGACATCGAACTGTCCCGTCGATTCGCGCCGCTCTTCGGCGCCGGGGCCGAACTCTACGAACTCGACGGCGCACAACACGGGTTCGCCGTCCATGACGACCCCTCCTACGGCCACCCGCAGTCCCAGGCCTGGCAGCGAGAGGTGATCGCCAAGGTGGCGGAATTCGTCTCGTCCTAACATGACGCGGTCACCATCAGACGTTCGTGGAACTCCCGCACCGCCGGACGGTCGCGGTGCGGGAAGAGGATCTCCGCCGTGCGGTGGAGTTCCGTGATCACCTGTCCGTAACGCGGAGGCGCGGCCACGGCCAGGGCCCGGAGAGCCGCGTCAGCCGCCTCGTCAGGCTCACCTGCCTCGGCGAGAGCCCCCGCCAGGAACGCGCTGTAGTGGGCATGGTCGCGAGGTCCGAGGACACTCCCCGAGAGATGTGCCCGAAACACCGCAACTGCTTTGTCCGGCCGCTTGGCCTCACGCCAGCAGATCCCGGACTGCACCATCAGCCGATCGCGGGTGTAGCCGTCCCCGAGAGGCCCGGTGCAGGTCGCCGCCCCGCACGGCTCGGCCGCCTGGTCCAACGAACCATGCGCCTCGTCCAGGACTCGCTCGATCTGCTTCTCGGCGGCCCCGGTCATCGCAAGTCCGCGCGCCTTCTGCTGAAGTGCCTCAGCACGTGGACGTGGCGGAAGGACCCACGGCCCACTGGTGGCCGCATCTGCCAGGGCGAGTATCCGAGCCGGGTCGTGGCGTCCCATGGCCTGCGCCTGACGCAGGAGAACGTAGGCGTGCATGGCACCGTCGCTGGTGAAGGTGGCCCATTCCTTCGACTGGTTGTGCCAGTAGGTGATCGTCCGGTGAGGCGATCCGGCATCCCGGTGAAGCCACGCTGCCAGTTCGGCCGCACGCGCCCCCAGACCGAGTAGCTGTTGACGAATGCCGGGCTTGGCATCTCGTGCAGCACCGTTGATCGCGGAGAGGATTCCAAGCGCGGCGGGCATTGCCCGATGCGGCCCGTCGAGAAGATCAATCCGAGCCGTATCGTCCAGCGCGTTGCGCAGATGATCGACAAGATCCTGGTCGGCGTATCGGTAGGCGTCCCGGGCTGCGGCTGCGAAATGGTCCAGTGCCGCAAGATCGAGCAAGGGTGCGACAAGAGCACCGCCTACGAATGTTCGGCGAAGCACATGATCCTCCGTGCCGGGTTCGTCATCGGCCGCAGCGTCCCGCGCCATCGCCTTGCCGGCGGGCGGAACGAAGCCCAGGTGCCCCAAGGGCATACCGAACATCCGGATCAAGACCTGACGCGCGTCCCGGTTCGGCCACAGGGTCTGTCCCGATTCCCACCGTCTGACCTGACGCACCGAGATCCTGGCCTTCGAGCCCGAGGTGCCAGCCGTGGCGTTGTACGCCTCGGCGAAGTCCTCCTGAGTGCGCCACCCACGCTTGATCCGCGCAGTGACGAACGTTCCATTCGGTGTGTGTCCGGGCATCTCTGCACCCCCGCAGATCCAGGCTAAGCCGCCGACATCGGCCAGCGACAGGAGATACGGCGTACCGATCGAAGTGTCCGGTGATGTGTCCTCCAGTCTGACCTCGTCTCATCCGCAGAAGCACGGTTGACTGATGATCAGCCGCTCTGGAACGGGAAATCGCCATCGTTTGCGGGAGTTCCTGGGCAGCCGAACGATCTACGGCATCCCAGCGGGAAGCCTGCGTGACCTCCCGATCGCCACGGAGCTGGTCAGCAAATCCTGCAAGACCGTGCACGCAGACCTCCGCTTCCAGTGATCGCCCCTACGCTTGAGAGGACCACCGTGGCCCGCACACCTCCGCTCACCTCCCGCGAGCGCTACCGCCGGCGGATCTCCCCCCGACCGCGGTCGGTCGTCGTGCAACCGGACGGCTTCTGCAATGTGGCGTGCAGCTACTGCTACCTCCCCGGAAAGGACCGTCGGACGCCGATGACGTCCGACGTCGCCGAGGCCGTTGCCCGGTCGATCCGCGAGATCGCAACCGTCGATGCCCCGATGGACCTTGTGTGGCACGCGGGTGAACCGCTGGCACTCGGGACGTCGCGTCTCTCCGAGTTGACCGATCCGTTCGAGAGCCTTCGACATGAAGGCCAGCTGCACCACTATGTCCAGACCAACGGCACCTTGGTCAGTGACCGCTGGTGCGAGTTCTTCGCGGAGCGCGAGGTACGTGTGGGGGTGAGCATCGACGGTCCCGCCGAGTTCAACGCGGAGCGTGTCGACCGCCGAGGAAAGCCGGTCTTCGATCGCACCCTCCGAGGCATTGCGCGTCTTCGCCGACACGGAATCGGCTTCTCCACGATCGCCGTGGTCACGGTGGACAGCATCGGCCGGCCGGAGGACCTGCTGGACTTCTTCGCCGAACTGGGCTGCCACACCGTAGGACTCAACATCGAAGAGCGCGAGGGAGCCAATGCCCACCGCCCCGTCCCGATGTTCGAGGCCGCAACCGAGTTCTGGAACCGCGCGATCGCCTGGACTCGTTCGAACCCCGGCCTGACCGTCCGCGAAATCGATCGCCTTGGCGCCTACCTGCGCTCCCTGCGAGGCGGAGACGGCTGGCAAAGCGTTCGGATCGACCCCATCCCGACCGTCTCTTCAATCGGGGACGTCGTTCTTCTCTCCCCTGAGCTGGCGGGCGTCCAATCCCCCGAGTACCACGACTTCCAGGCCGGGAACGTCCTGCAGCTCACCATCCGCGACATGCTGGCCAACGCCCATCGGCTCCGCTACGTGGACGAGTTCCTGACCGGCCTGGACGCCTGCGAGGCCACCTGCGAGTACTTCGGCTTCTGTCGGGGTGCTCAGGCCGGAAACAGGTTCTTCGAGAACGGCCGCTTCGACTCCACCGAGACGAACCACTGCCGCGTGTCGCGGCAGGCCCTTCTCACCGCCCTGTCCGATACCGTCCGAGCGGAGACCGCGTCATGACCTTGCTCGAACTGCTGAAGACCATCGAAACCGACGTGATCAGCGACCTGGTGGATGCCGGCACGACCGGCCCCGCGGTGGCGAAGTTCGACAACCGCCCCACCTGGGACAACGCCGGCCCCAAGTTCGACAACCGTCCGACCTGGGACAACTGGAACAAGAAGTGAGCGTCGCCGGGCCAGTGCCGACCGGCGCTGGCCCGGCGCAACGGAAAGCGAGCATTCACCATGCCCAGCCGTTCCTTCGGCCGTATCAGCATCACCTTGCCCGATCTCACCGGTGGCTCCCTCTCCAGCACCTCGACCTTGGAGAGCGGCCGGGGCATCGTCCAGGAGTTCGCCTATGCCGACGCCGATCTACGCGACCTCGACCTGGCCAACACCCGTCTCCTCACCGGCCGCGTCACCAACCTTCGTGCTTCCCGTGTTCGCATGGACGAGGTACGCGTGGACTCGGTCGAATTCACCGACTGCGACCTGGGAAATCTCCAGTGGGTCGACAGCAGGCTGTCGCGCGTCGTCTTCAGGAACTGCAAGATCATGGGCGGGAACTACAACGGCCTCACCCTCGACAACGTGCTGTTCGACCACTGCAAGCTGAACTACTCCACCTTCGAGAAGCTCCGCACCACCGGCCCGCTCGCTTTCACCGACTGCGTGCTCACCGAGTCGGCCTTCAACGGGTGCGACCTCACTGCTGCGGTCTTCGACGGCTGCTCGCTACGAGACACCGAGTTCGGCCGCGGCACCTATCGAGCGACCGACCTGCGCGGCAACGACCTGTCCATGCTTCGGGGTATCGGCAACCTCACGAAGGTCATCATCGACCGCCCCCAGCAGATCGAGCTCGCCCAAGCGCTCATGGCCGAGCTGGAGGTCACTTTCGGGGATGACCTCGACGGGCCCGGGTCCAGGAGGACTCCATGAGTCTCAAGGTCGCCCACGCCTCACCTGCCGCCCTCGCAGCCCGCACCCAGGTCGCCAGTGTCGGCACGACCCGCGGCGACGCCCGGTTCGAAGAGGGTGCTGTCATTCCCATCGGCCCTTGGCGTTCCCTCGATCACGACGTGATCGACCGGCTCCGACCCGGTCGGTCCACGGCCGACGACATCGTCGTCGAGGTGGTCGGGGCCGAGAGCATCGGCCCCGACCACCTCAACAGTCCTGGAACCCACATGCTTGGCAAGGCTCTCAGCGTCGCCAAGTCACCGACCACGACACCCAACTACCAAGATGGTCGGCTGATCGGCCTGCACGTCGACAACTGGGACAAGCTGAGCCACGCACGCAAGCACACCGGTCGGCGACGACTGTGCATCAACCTCGGGCCTGGCACCCGCTACATCCTGCTCGGTGACGTCGACATCCAGAACGTCTGCCGGACGGTCCGCGAGGATCACGCCGCCTGTTACCCGCACACCGATGACCTCCGGTCCTACGTCGCACGCGGATTCCCCCTCCACTGCTTGCGCATTCGGCTCGATCCCGGCGAGGGCTACATCGCACCCACCGAGTTCCTGCCTCATGACGGCTCCACGGAAGACCAACAGGAATCCACTGCCGCCTTCTGGCTCGGCCGCTGGGCATGCGGCGCCATGGGATCGCTGGTCTGACACTGTCCGACAACGTCCCCGAAGGCATCCGAGAGTGTGTCGAGCACCTTCGGGTGCTCCTTGATCACCCGTTCAGGCAGCGCACGCGCGCACAGTCCGGCGCGCCCCGGGCCCGCGAGCCCAGGGCGCGCTTCATGCCACCCATCACCCGACCACGCGATCCGGCTCGTCCAGCCACACCCGGTGCTCGCCCGCGACGGTGACGGTCAGGCCGAACCGGTCGAGGCCGGGCTCGCCCTGGCGCCGCCACCAGGCATGGGCGGCGGTCACCTCGTCCCACAGGTTCCGGGGGCCGGACTGCGAGACGGCGTGCTTCCCGTCCCGGTCGGCGAGGCGGCAGTGGGCGTACGAGACCCCGTCCCACACCTCGAACCGCCCCGTACCGAAACGGTCGTATCCCGCCCACACCTCCCGCCGGAACAGGCCCGGCAGCCGCAGTCCGATCGCGAAGGCGGCGTCGGTGCGCTCGGCCACGGCGGCGGGGTCGAGGGCGGACGGGCCGTGCCGGACGTCCTCGATCTCGAACTCGCCGCTCCCGGGGCGCTGGTCCCGCACCCACATGAACGCCACATCCTCGACGAACGGCCCGCTCGCGGACCGGCCGTCGGCGGCGACGGTGAGCCTCAGCAACCCCCCGTTGCAGAACGCCGTGCCGTACGGGACGACGATCACACCGCCGGGCACCGTCTGCTCGACCAGCGCCCCGGGGACGCGTTGCACGGCCGCGGTGACATGGATCCGGTCGTACGGCGCGCCCGCCGGATGGCCGAGCATGCCGTCGCCGACAACGGCCGTGACCGGCAGGCCGTTCGCCGCCAGGCGCCGCCGCGCCGCACCGGACAGTTCGGGATCCAGCTCCACGGTGGTCACGTTCTCCACCCCGAGCCGGCGCGCCAGCAACGCGGCCGTCCACCCCGCACCGGTGCCGATGTCCAGCACCCGCATGCCGTCGGTGACCCGGAGGTGCCAGAGCATCCGGGCCACGACGGTGGGCATCGAACTGGACGAGGCCGGCGTGCGGCCGTCCTCGTCCAGCCGGGTCACGAGCGGGACGTCCGAGGCGACCAACTCGCCCCACTCGCCCGGCCGTTCCGCCCGGTCGAGCCACTCACCCCCGTGGTGGACCCGGTCCGGAACGAACAGACGTCGGGGCACCGCCCTGAACACCGGCTCCCAGTCGACCGACAGCACTCCGGACTCCCGGAGCGCGTCGGTGAGCGCGTTCCACTTCACGCGGCCATCCCCTTCGCAACGGAACTCGGTCGGTGCGAGTCGAGTACAGCCCAACTCGCCCTCACCGGAAAGCCATTGCCCGTGGTCCCGGGGTTGTCCCGCCCGCACCGGCGGTAGGCTCGCGGTCACTGTCGATGATGGGATTGACCCCGTGGACGACCCGATCCGGCATCCCCTCGCCTACGCGCGCGAACTGCGTCACTGGTCGCAGGGCGACCTCGTCGCGGAGCTGAACAAGGCCGCCCGGCGTCACGGGCTCCGTTCCGGCGCCGACAAGGCGGCCGTCAGCCGGTGGGAGCACTGGCGCAAGACGCCGAACACCGACTCCCAGCTCCTCATCGCCGAGGCCTTCGACGTCCCGCTGTCGGAGTTGGAGGCGTATGGCTGGCCGTACTGGCTGCCCGGGCGGGACGAGCCGCTGCCCCTGGGCGCCGCCCACACCGTCCGAGCACTCCACGACGCCCAGAGAGCCGCCATGGACCGCCGCAGCTTCATGACCTTCAGCGCGATCTCGCTGGGCGGCCTGGCCGCCCAGTGGGCCACGACCGAGCCCGGGCGCCTCGCCTCGGCCCTGGACGGCAAGCATGTGGACGGCGAACTCGTGGACTGGCTGGAGGACACCAGCAGGAAGCTGACGGCCCTGCCCACCGAACAGCGCCAGCACACCGTCCGCCTGATGGACGCCCACCTGGCCACCGTCACGGAGCTGATCGAGGAGGGCCGCTACGGCGAGGCGACCGGTCGACGCCTCCACCGGCTGGCCGCCTCGCTCGCCACCACCTGCGGCTGGTACCGCTTCGACCAGGGCCGGCACTGGGCGGCCGGAAAGCTGTGGGAGGCCGCGCTGCAGTCCGCGAACGCCGCGGGCGACCGCGACCACGGCGCCGGGGTGCTGTCCGACTTCGCCTACCAGGCCACCTGGCTCGGCGAGGCGGGGGTCTCCGTCAACCAGCTCGGGCACGCCCTGTCCGGCGTCTCGCACCCGACCGCCCGCTCGCTGCTCCTCCTCCGCCGCGCCAGGGCCCACGCGGTGCTCGGCGACCGCGCCGCCTGCTACCGGGACCTGTCCGACGCCGAGTCCGCCCTCGCCGTCGACGCCGCCGATCCCGCACCCGGGTGGTGCGCGTGGATGGGCCCCGCCGACCTGGCCGTGGACTCCGGCCAGTGCCTCCTGGACCTCGGCCGGCCGGACGAGGCCCGGGCCCGGATCGCGGAGGGGATGGCGCTGCTGCCCCGCGCCAGGGACAAGACGCGCGGCGTCTTCCTGACGTACCAGGCCCGGGGCTACCTGGAGGCCAAGGAGGTCGAGCAGGCCGTGTCCGTCACCGGCGAGTCGCTCGACCTGGCCACCCGGATCGGCGCGCCCCGCTGCGTCGCCCTGGTCCGCGAGCTCGCACCGGCCTTCGAGCCGTACCGCCGGGTCGACGGCGTCCCGGAGTTCCTGGAGCGCCTGCGGGCCTGCTGACCAGTAGCCCGTTCCTTCGTCCCCGCACGCCCTGGCGCCGACCCGTCCGATCAAGCGATCATGGTCTTGACGTTCTGTCATATCCCCATGCTGAGAAGGTGTCCACGATGCTGGTCGACTGGCCCACCGAGACGTTCGTCCTACGCCTCCACCGCATTCCCGGCCTGGTGGCCGGAGCCGCGCCGGGAAGCCCCGAGGGCACCCCGGTGGTGCTCGCGCCCGAGACCGGTGGCGACGGCGAGCAGTGGGTGGCCGAGCGGTTCCGGGTGCTCAACCACCGGATTCGGCACGTGGCCACCGGCCTCTACCTGACCGCCGAGGAATCGAGCCGGGGCGCCAAGGTCACCCTGCGGCCCAAGTTCTCCGACACCGGCAGCGACTCCTCGTACTGGCGGCAGGCCTGGCGGGCCTTCGTCCAGCGCGACACCGGCCGGCTGATGGCCCTCCACGACTCCTCCAACTGCCTCCTCGGCCTGGCCGAACCGGCGGCCGAACGGCCGGGCGGGCCCCTGATCCTGGAGAAGGGCGCCGGGGCCCAGGACCTGAACTGCACCGCCTGGGCGCCCGCGCCCCTCCCGGCACCGGAGCCCGCACCCGCCCCGGCGCCGAAGGCCACCGACCTGCCGGTGGGGACGGGACGGGTCCGGGCGCCGGCCCGCCGCTTCGAGAAGCGCGTGCGGACCATCGAGCAGATCTACGACGAGACCAGCTTCCGGGAGGTCCCCGGCGAGCTCCTCACCCCGGGCACCCGCATCGGGGCCTTCGACTTCGACCATCACTCCCAGGGCGACTGGTACCAGGAGGGGCGGGAGGGAGATCTCGTGACCTTCATCGACAGCTACGACACGGCGGGCGCCGCGCGCAGGGCCTTCCACCGGCTGAAGGGGGAACCCGCCCGCTACGTGAACTCCGACGAGGTCGACGTCCACTACGTCCCGCCGAAGCTCGTCGCCCGCACCAACTTCCCGGCCGCGCTCTTCGACCGTGTCGGCGGCAGCGGCGCCCTCTTCCGGACGCCGTACCGGCTGCCCAACGGGCACGGCTTCTACAACCAGCCCGAACGCCGCGAGGGTCTCTACTTCCCCAAGCGCGACGGCGCCGGCACCGTCGTGCAGTGGGAGAAGACCTGGATCGCGGACCGGGACACCTCGTCCAAGGTCTTCCTCTGCTTCGACGGCCGCTACTTCATCGACCAGATGGACATCACCTGGGCCGACGACGCGAAGAGCTGACCCCGGACCCGAGACCCAGGAGGCGTGTTGAGCGAGATCATCCTCATGTCCGACCCGAAGGTCGCCGCGGTCCCCGTCCAAGACTGCGGCGAGCGGCTGTCGGACGTACGGCTGTCGGACGTACGGAGCGGCGGCGGGCTGCCCGTCGACGGGCGCAAGCAGGACGGCACCGGGGCCTTCGCGCAGCTGCGGGCGGGCGTGCTCGACCGGCTGCTCGACGCGCAGGCGGCCCTGCCGGACGGCCTGCGGCTGCTGTTCGTCGAGGGCTACCGGCCGCCGGCCCTCCAGAGCCGCTACTTCGACGAGTACGCCGCCGAGTTGCGGGCCGCGAACCCCGACTGGCCGGACGACCGGGTCAGGTCGTCGGCCAGCCGCTACGTCTCCCCGCCGGAGATCGCACCGCACAGTGCCGGGGCCGCCGTCGACCTCACCCTGGTCGACAGCGACGGCCGTGAACTCGACCTCGGCACCAGGGTCAACGCCAACCCGGAGGAGAGCGCCGGGGCCTGCTACACCCACGCCGACAACATCGGTGCCCAGGCCCGCGCCAACCGGCGACTGCTCGGCAGCGTCCTGACCGGTGCCGGGCTCGTCAACTACCCCACCGAGTGGTGGCACTGGTCGTACGGGGACCGCTACTGGGCACTGGCCACCGGCGCGCCGTCGGCGCTCTACGGGCCGGCGCACCGGTAGCCGACACTGCGCACAACCGACACGACACGCGGCCCGCTGCCTGCTGTCGGCCGCGCCCGCGGCCCCGGGTCAGGATGGCGTCGACACCGACGCCGTCCTGACCCGAGGAGCAGAGCGATGACCGAGCAGAACCCCGAGCACGCACCCCCCGCCGTCGCCGTCGCGATCGTCGTCGAGGACGGCCGGGTGCTGATGGTGCGACGGCGGGTCGCCGAGGGCGAACTGTCCTGGCAGTTCCCGGCCGGGGAGGTCGAGCCGGGCGAGTCCGCCGGGGCGGCGGCCGTGCGCGAGACCGCCGAGGAGACCGGCCTGCGCGTCACCGCCGCCCGGCTGCTCGGCGAGCGAGAGCATCCGCAGAACGGGCGGCGGATGGCGTACACGGCCTGCGAGGTGGTCGGCGGCACCGCCACCGTGGTGGACTCCGACGAGCTGGACCGGGTGGTGTGGGCGACCCGCGCCGAGCTGGCCGAGTACGTGCCGTTCCCGCTGTTCCCGCCGGTGCGGGAGTACCTCGACGGCGCGCTCGCCGAGTAGGGGCACACGGTCTCCGGAACTCATCCCCGCCGGAAGGACGTTCGGACGGGAGACCCCCCTCCCCCGCCCCGGAAGGAAACGCGTGACACCCGCGCACGGAGCCCCGTCCGACCACCCCGCACCGCGAGCCCGCCGGTCGGGGCGGGAACCCGTCACCGACGAGACGGTCGCCCGGCTCCGGGTCCAGGCCCGCACCGACCCCGCCTCGGGCCTGCCCGCGCTGGCCGAGGCGCTGCGGGGCCGGGCCTACGGCCGGCCCGAGCCCCGGCCCGAGGACGCCGTCCCGTTCCTGGAGGAGTCCGCCCGCATCTACCGCGCCCTGGTCGCCGACGGCTGCACCGAGCACCTGGCCGCCGCCGCCCGCGCGCTGGCCTCCCTCGCCCTGCAACTCTCCCTGGCGCACGCCGACGGCCCCGCCCTCGCCGCCCGGCGGGAGGCGGCCGACCTGGCCCGGCGCGCCGAAGCGGACCAGCCGGTGGAAGGCCTCGGCCAGGCCGCCGTCCTGCACGCCGACCTCGCCCACGGCCTCGCCGAGGCAGGACGGTTCGACGAGGCCGTGGACGCCGCCCGCACGGTGGCCGACCGCTCCCGGGCGGTGACCGAGCCCGGCGGGAGCGACCTGGCGTGGCGGCTGCTCGACCTCACCGTGCTGCTCCGCCTCGCGGACCGCACCGAGGAGGCCGTGGCCGTCGAACACGAGGCCCTCGCCCGGCTGCGCGAGGGCCGCACGGAACCGGCCCGCAGCCCCGTCCCGGCCCTGCGGACGGCCGGCGCCGCCCTGTGGTTCGCCGATCTGGGCCGCGCCGAACAGTCCCACCGGCTGCTCGCGGACGCCGCCCGCTCCTGCGAACTCCTGCCCGCCCGCGGCGACGCCGGCAACTTCGGCTTCAACGAGGGCCTGCGGAGCGCCCTGTTCGCCCGCTCCGGCGTACGGGACGAACAGGCCGCGGCCGACGCCCCGGACCCGCTCGCGCTCGGCGTCGACCCGGGCCGACCCCTCCAACCGGTGCTGGGCCTGAGCCTCCACCACTGGTCCTTCAGCCTGCGCGAGTCCTTCGAGGACGGACTGGCCACCCTCGCGCGGGCCGTCGAAGCCGTCACCGGCAGGCCCGAGCCCACCGACCACCTGCCCGACGAGGACGACCCGTCCGAGCACCCCGACGACCCCCTACCCCTGCCGGAGGACCGCGCCCTGCTCGCCGCCCTCGGCACCCTCACCCGGCGGCTCGACCTGCGCCGGGCGGTCCGCGGAGACCACCCCACCTACTACGCCCACCTCACGCTCCCCCGGCTACGGCGGAGCGTCCGGATCGAACGCCACCTCCACGCGACCGGCCCCGCCGACGACACCCGCCGCCTCGTCCGGGCACTCACCGACCTCGCCATGGCCCAACTCGTCCACGGCGCCCACGCCGACGCGACCGCCACCCTCCACGAGGCCCACACCCTCGCCGCACGGCCGGAGGCCCCGCGCAGCCACTGACCTCCGGCACCCCATCCCCCCATCCACCCCCGTACCCTGTCCCGCAGCACTCGCACAGGCACCGTACGGACCTTCGGGGGAACCGGGGAAACCAGTGGAACTACGTCAGTTGCGCGTCTTCGAGGCCCTCGTCGCCCACCACACCGTCACCGGCGCGGCCATGGCGCTCGGACTCGCCCCGGCCTCCGTCTCCGAACAGGTCCGCACCCTCGAACACAGCCTCGGCACCGACCTGTTCGACCGGGCCAGGCCCGACCTGACCCTCACCCCCGCCGGGGAACGCCTCCTGCCCTGGTCCCGCCGACTCCTCGATCAGGCCGACCAGGCCCGCCGCGAAGTCGCCGTCACCCGGACCCGCCTGCGCCTCGGCGTGCTGGCCGCCGTCGCCGCCACCCACCTCCCGGCCGTCCTGGCCCGCCTCACCGACCACCGCCCCGACCTGGACATCTCCCTCCACACTGACGCCACCCGGGACGTCCTGCTCGACGGCGTCGCCGCCGGAGCCTTGGAAGCGGCCCTCGTCCTCGACGCCCCCGGCCCGCTCGGCGCCCTCGGCTTCCCCCTGCCGCCCGCCCCGCTCGACCACCTCGACCTCCAGGCCGTCCCCCTCACCCTGGTCGCCGCCCCCACCCACCCGCTCGCCCGCGCCACCGGCCTCACCCCCGAACTCCTCCGCGGCCACCGCCTCCTCGTCGACACCCCCGCCTGCTCCTACCACCTCGCCGGCGAACGCCTCCTCGGCCACCACGTCCGACGCCTCCACACCGGCACCGTCCCCACCACCCGCGCCTGCGCCGAACAGGGCCTCGGCATCGCCCTCCTCCCCACCCACGCCGTCCACACCCACCTCACCGCCGGCACCCTCACCCGCCTCCCCCTCAACCCCCCACCCCTCCACCTCCGCCTCCTCTGGCCCACCCACCACGCCCCCTTCCCCACCTGACCCGCCACGTCCCCTGTTCGAGCCCCCCGAGTGTGATGGGATCATGGGCGCGCTCAAAGGAGGGCAGATCCGTGGACGAAGGAACGCGCAGGGCATTGCTGATCGGGGTGGGTGAAACCCCGGCCGCGGCGCATCGCTTCCCCCCGCTGCAAAACGCGGTCACCGCGGACCTGCACGAATTGGGCGCAGCTCTCACTGACGCCGGCTACGACGTCGAGACGCTGCGGGACCCAACCCGCAACGAGATCGCCGACCGCATCACCCGGATCGCACAGGACGCCCCGGCCGGCAGCACCCTGCTGCTGTACTTCTCCGGACACGGCATCCGGATCCACGACACCGACTACCTGTTGCCCACCGATGCCCTGGCCCCCGCCGATGGCGATCCGGCAGCCTGGAAGCAACCGCACATCACCGAATCCCTGATCGACGCGGACGTCAGCAAGTACCTGTCCGGCTGTACCGCCGGAACCGTCCTGTGGCTGATCGATGCCTGTCGTTCACCCGAGGACAGCGGCCCGGTGGTCTTCGGCAGCGGCATCACCAGGGGCCCGGCCCGCGGCGGCTTCGCCGTCATGACCGGTTGCAAGCCCGGGCAGCGCTGCGGCTACACCGACGCCGGTAGCTTCTTCACCCGCGCGCTCGCCGAGGCCTTCGGGCCATTGACCGAGGCTTCCACGGTGGAGCAGGTCTACCGGACGGCCTCCCTGCGCACCCGCCAATTGGCACTGCACCACCGTGCCGACCCGCAGGAGGTCCGGATCCACTACGGCAGGGACCTGGAGGAGGAGACCCGGGGGACGGTCGTCGCCCCGGGCCGGCGACTGCTCGATTCCTGGCGCGAGGTCGTCCACGCGCCCGAACTCTGGTCCCGGATCCCGGCCTCGGACCAATGCCTGGTACCCCGTTTCCAGGAACAGCTGACTGCCCTTGCCGCCGAGACGGCACGTGACGTCCACCGAGCACAGACCCGGCTGCCCGACCCCTGGGCCGACGACGACTTCCCGGTCCGGCTTCTTCGTCTGCGGATACCGCAGCTTCTCGGCGAGAAAACCGAGCTGTCCGCGCTTGAGGTCACCGCACTGATCGCCGGGGTCTTCCTCCACGAGGCGGCCTGGGCCGACCGGCTCAGCCAGGCCTATGAGGTCGGTCCCTACTTCGTCCGTCCAGAGAAGGACGGAGACTCACTCCGGTCACACTACGAACAGATCGTCAAGCACTATCCGCAGATCGCCGAGGTGCTCTCCCAGACCTACCTGTGGTACACCGATCCGCCGGCGGAGAAGCACGCGGTCGCCCTCTGGCTGACGCACCGCTGGATCGCCGACCGGTTCGAGACCGACGACCAGCCGGTGCCGGTGGAGCGGGCCGACAGGTTCGCCGCCCGGCTGATGGCGGCCGACGAGGCGGCGTCCGCCGGCCGCACCGACCGCGTCCGCGAGCTGTCCTCAGCCCTTCAGCTGATTGCCGCCGGCCCCACGCTCGGCCTGCCGTTCGACCAGTCTGCGCCGCTCCCGAGCCGGCACGCCCTTCCTGAGCGACCCCAGGAGCTCCGGCTGCGCCCGCTGGCCGCACTCCTGCGACTGGCTGCGCTCATGGCCTTCGACGCCCGTACCCTGCCCGAGGTCCTGGCCGAACATCTGGCCGTCTCCGACCGGGTGCGACCGCAGGAGGTGATCGGAGTACTACGGGAGGCGGTCTGGGACACCGAGGACCACGGGAACGAGCCTCAGGACCTGCACCTCGACGTCATGTGCCCGCACCCGGCGCTGCACGCCGCGCTCAGCACCATCGTGGAGGATGTCGACGAACTGAGCCAAATGCTCCGAGACAAGGCCCGCATGATGGCCGCACGCGACGCCCTGCTGCTCACGGGGCTTCCGGCCCGTGCAACGGACCGCAACCTGCGACCGGCCGGCTCACCAGGACAGCGCGCCTACGACGTCCCGCTACTGCAGTTCTCGCTCGCCCAGACCGAGGTGCGCCGCTTGCTGATGGGCGAAAAGCTCTACGATGGTGAGCGGGGCCTTGCCGTGCGCGAGATGTACCAGAACGCCATGGACGCCTGCCGCTACCGCGAGATGCGCCTGCGGTACCTCACCGGACTGGGCCGCACGCCCACGCCGTGGTCCGGTGCCATCCGGATCGGGACGGGCACGGACGCCCGGGGCCGCTACGTCGAGTGTGTCGACAACGGCGTCGGGATGACGGTCGACCAGCTCACCAACACGTTCACCCGCGCCGGCCGCCGCTTCGAGCAGGCCCGCGCCTTTCGGCGGGAACAGGCAGCCTGGCTGCGACACGACCGTTCGCTCCGGCTCTACCCCAACAGCCGGTTCGGCATTGGCGTCTTCAGCTACTTCATGCTGGCCGACGAGATGACGATCACTACGCGTCCGGTCGACGAGGACGGCCGTCCCGCCGCCACCGCTCTGCGGGTGGAGGTGCCGAGCAGCGGCAGCCTGTTCCGTGTGCAGGAGGAGAAGGCCGAACACGGCGACAGCCTTCCTGAGGGCGGCACCCGGGTTCGGCTCTATCTCCGCAACGAGTACGCCCTGCCCGGCTCGGCCTGCGCGGACGTCCTCCGGCCGCTGGTTCTTGTCAGTGAGTTCCGGCTGGAGGCATGGAACGGGGACGACCTCGACCAGGTGTGGCTGCCGGGTGCCCTCCAACTGGGTTCAGGCCAACGGGCTGTCGAGTCCGAGACGGCTGTCGAAGCCGTTCCGGGAACACTCTGGTGGGTCAAGGGCGAAGGAGCGGTCCTCTGTGACGGCATCGCCACCAATGTGCGCCCCTTTGGCTACGTCCTCAACCTGACCGGCCCCCACGCAGGCGAACTGAGCGTCAACCGCAAGAAGCTCGAACGCTATGACCGCGCCTGGGAGGCGGAACAGTGGCGGCTGGGCGCCCAAACCCTCGCGACCTGGCCCGAGTTGGACCTCGCCTGGATGCACAACCTGGAAGACCGCAAGCTCCGGGCAGCCCGAACGCTGTGGCAGGAGTGGCACGACCGCGGCGTCCAGGTGCAGGCCAGGAACGGGTACCGGAACAAGGTCCGCCTGAACGAGGTCGGCTGGTTCAGCCTTGACCAGTGGCTGAACGACAAACACCGCAACAACTACAGCAAGCGGGACATCCAGCACGCCATCCGGCCGTGGCGCTCGACTGTGCTGCGCACAGGTCGCTCCGGCGGGTCCCACGGGCCGCTCTCGCCCGAGGGGCATCCGGTCCCCGAGCCCGGTTGGTCCGCGGTGGCCACGACGGATACCAGGGACTGGCGCAACGTAATCTCGCTCGCCCGGTCCCAGGGAAGCACACCGGCGGAAGTACTCCGCGCCGCCCGCGGACTGCGGATCTCACACGCTTCGTTCGCCGGACCGGCCGTACGTGAGGGCGACCTGGCCTGGAAGCCGACCTACCTCGATTCCGTGATCATGGAGGCGCTGTTGCCTCCCGATGATCCGAGGTTCCGGGCAAGCCGGGATCGGCTTCTCCAGGACCATCCCGGAATCGGCTACCGCCATGCCCCATCGGATCTCAGTGGCATCGTCCGTGCCTCGATGACCAGCGGCCGGACGCTCGGCGAGCTGGCCGACACCTGCGCACGCTACGCCCCGTTCCTCCTCGCCCCACTCGGCGAGGCGCCCGATCACCACCGCGACCACATAGGTGACAAGGACGACCTCAGGCTGCTCTACATACTCCAAGGGACGCAATCCTGGCGGCTGGTGGCCCATGCGTGGGACATCCCCCTCATCGCGGCGACGCTGGGGATCAGCCCCACCGAAGCGTGTCGGAGGGCGTCCCGGTTCTCCTGGCTCGGACGACCGGCTCCCGACCCCACCCTCGTCGCCCAATGGGCGGCCACTCCCGACGAACTGGCACCGGTGCTCCAGCACTACACCGTCCGATCCCCCGACGGCGGCTCCGCGCTCCCCTGGGCCGCCACATTCGATCTGGCCGCGGAGTGGGGCATCTCGCTGCGCAAGGCGGAGAAGCTCCTCGCGCGCGAGGCCGATCGACTGCAACTGACCTACCAGCGGCGGTATTCGAACGGATCGGCCGGCCGCGGTCACATTCCGGAAGAGGAGACCGGAACGCTCGTCGCCCGACTGCACGAGGAGGGGTTCCGGCTGGAAGAAGGCTTCTCCCTCCGCGATCTCGCGTTCGCCGCCCCCCGGCTTGAGTGGTCGGAACTCGCCGACGCATTGGAAGACTTGCGCGGTGCCGGGGTGGACATCCCGGACGGAGGCCGGCTTCTGCGCGCCTGGAACGATCTCCCGCTGCCGAGCAAGTATGCGTTCTCCGGCCGCGACCCGTCCTTCGACGGGGCGGACTACCCCGTGCTGCCCAGTTCGGAGGTGCTGTTCACCGGCAGCCAACAGCTCCAGCAAAAGCTCTCGTTCCTGTGGAAGACCGCTGCCAAGGAGTCCCGCCGCCTGGGCCTCGGATCGGAGCTCACGGCCCCCGAGTTGAGCGCCGAGCTGAAGAACTTCCGACCGTCCTGGGACGAGATCCACGCACTGATCGACCTTGGCGGCGACGAGGACTACGAGGAATGGTTCGAGACTCCCCGCTGGACCCGCCTCACCCCGTCGGCTCTCATCCGCTACGCCCGCGCGAAGAACGTGGGCGCCCGCGCCGCTTTCGGACTGCTGGCTCCGCTCCGGTCCATCGGAGCGGACATTCCCGAGCTCACCGCCGAAGCCCTCGCCGAACTGCCTGAGGACGTACCGGAGGAGACCGACGCGTACGCACTCGACCCCACGTGCCGGGCGTCCGGACCGGACGACCCGATCAGCCCGCTCGACCTCGTCGGCATCGCCGGCCGACTCGGCGAGCCGCTCCCCCGCACCTGGCAGCGCATCATGCCGTACCTCCCGCTGGAACCCGCGGCGGCCTGGCCGACGACCGGCATTCCCGACGTCGTACCGATCTGGCAGGATCTGGCGATCCTCTCCGAAGGTCTCGACGGCATGCCGCCCATGGTGTCGGGCGAGGTGACGCCGGAACGACTTGCCTTCGCGGCCGCGGGGGTCGGGGAAACAGTCGCCTGGGTCCGGGCACGACTCACGAACTACGCAGAACTCTTCACGCTGGATATCCCACCGGAGGATCGGATTTGACGCAGCAACCACCACACGCGTTCGACAAGCCCTACGCCGAGGAGGACCTCGGCCCCCTCGACCGCACGGACTTCGACCAACGCCCCACCCCCGACGGGCGCGGGGTCATGGTGAGTGGTGCCTGTCCACGCTGCCACGGTCGGACCGAGACGGAGATCCGGCGAGGGATTCCGGGGATCGGAGGGAAGGGACTCGTCGACCTGCTCATCGGGCGAAGGAGTGCGGCGGTCGAACCCGAACCGCTGGTCGGGGAAGTGCACTTCTGCGAGTGCGGGCACGCACACCCCGAGCTCCCCCCGGACTCCCTCTTCCTCGGGTGCGGTGCGAGCTGGAGGCTCCGAGCGTGAGTGCCAGATCCGACCGCCGCTGGGCCGAACTGGCCCGGGAACTCGAGTTCACCCGGCTACCCGAGCTCCGCCGCCAGGCCGAAGGCTGGCGAACCGGGCTGACAGGACTGACGGCCCTGCTCACCGTACTCGCCCTCCTGAAGGGGCGGGACAACCTGGCCGATCTGCCGGAATGGGCACGGCTGACGGCCACCGGACTGCTGGTCGGAGCCTTCGCATTGCTCGTCACCGGCTCCCTCCTCGCGATGCGAGCAGCCCACGGTGCCCCGGAAGAAGAGATCCTGCTCGGTGGGCAGGCACTCCGCCGATGGACCGAACGGGAAGCATCCCGGGTGACGACAGCGCTGGCTCGGGCGTCGGCCTGCTGCGTGCTCGGCCTCATGCTGATCGTGGCCGCTGTCGCCGTCACGTGGACCGCCACCCAGACCAAACCCGCGAACCTCGTCAGGGTCACCACCCCCTCCGGCGAGATGTGCGGCGAGTTGGTGTCGGCAGATCAGCGCCAGCTCCTGATCCGCCCGACGACAACGTCAGGTAGCGCGACCGTGCCTATGGGGAGCCTGCTGGGCATGCATCCCGTCGCATCGTGCTGAGCGCCGCAGGACCGGGAACCGTCCGCCCGGAAACGCGCTTTCAGGCGGACGGTTCGCGATGGGCCCCGGGTCAGGCCTTGGGGCCCGCGGACTGGACGACCTCGAAGGACCAGAGGGTGGAGCCGGAGGCGGCGGGGCGCTTGGGGGCCTCGCCGGCGGGGCCGTTCTGGTGGGCGGCCTTCATGGGGCCCTCCATCCAGGCCTTGAAGTCCTCCTCGCTGCGCCAGCGGGTGTAGACGAGGTACTGGTCGGTGCCCTCGACGGGGCGGAGGAGCTCGAACCACTCGAAGCCGTCCGAGTTCTCCACCGCGCCGGCCCGGGAGGCGAAGCGCTGCTCCAGCACCTCGCGCTGCTCGGCCGGCACCGTCAGGACGTTGATCTTGACGACGGACATGGCGCACTCCTTCTGCTCCGGTGACTGCTTACGGGGAGCAGTCTGCTACACCTCACGGCCGGACCGTTCGGAGGCACCGGCGGTCACGGCGGGTAGTGGGGCGTCGACATGCAGGGACCGGGCCCGGGTGGAAGCCTGGAGGTAGAGCCCAGAACCCGAGGGACAGGGGAACGGTCATGGGTATCGGCGACAAGTTCCGGGACAAGGCCCAGCAGGCCGAGGAAGAGGCCAAGCAGCGCATCGGAAGCGGGCAACCGCAACAGGACGAGGCCCAGCAGAAGGCCTCGCAGGCCCAGCAACAGGCCCAACAGCAGGGTCAGCAGAACGTGGACGACCAGGGGAACGACATCGAGGGCCAGCGGTAGCGGCGGCTGTCGAGCGGGGACGGCCGGGGCGAGTCCTCGGCCGCCCCCGTCCCCGCCCCCATCCCCACCCCCGTCGGCATCGGGCTCAGGCTCAGGCGATCCACGGCGGGAGGACGCGCTGGTCGTCGCGCGGGGCGAGGGCGCAGGCGTCGGGCGGGGTGACGGCGTCGGGGTTGTAGGCGTGGGCGGGGGACGGGGAGGCGACGACGGCGGTGAAGCCGGTGTCGGTGGCGATCTGCCGGAGGGTGTCGGCGGGGAGGGCGGCGGTGTCTCCGGCGGCGAGGGTGAAGACCTCCCCCGCCAGGTCGATCCGGGCGGTGCCGGTGAGGAGTGTCCAGACCTGCTCGGTGTCCATGGCGTGCAGCGGGCCCCGGGCGCCGGCGGTCATGTCGACGTGCCAGACGGCGAGGGAGGTGGCGCCCTGGGTGGGCGAGGCGTAGGTGGTCATGACGGCGTTCGGGGTCTCGGTGCGGCGGGCGTCGGTCCGGCGGATGACGGGCATGGCGAGGGAACCCCCTAAGATGGACAATGAAGTTGTCTATATGGTCAATGAGGTTGTCTATCGTGTCAAGTGAACCGTCCCCGCCGGGATTTGAGCTACCGCTGCGCCTACTGCTCGCCTTCCGGACGATCATCGACGAGCTGCACGAGCGCATCGCCCGCGAAGGCCACCCCGACCTGCGCCCGATGCACGGTTTCGTCTTCCAGGCGATCGGCCCGCACGGCACCACCGCCACCGAGCTCGGCCGCCGCCTCGGCGTCACCAAGCAGGCCGCGGGCAAGACCATCGACGGCCTGGAGCAGCTCGGCTACGTCGAGCGGGCCGCCGACCCGGCCGACACCCGGCGCAAGCTGGTCCGGCTCACCGCACGCGGGTTGGACTGCCTGCTCCGCTCGGCCCGGATCTTCGACGAGCTGCGCGAGGAGTGGGCGGCGGCCCTGGGCGAGGAGCAGCTGCGCCAACTGGAGGACGGCCTGCGCTTGCTCGCCCCCGGCGACCCGTTCCGCCTCGACACCCCGCGCTGGTTCGGGGCACCGTAACCCCGTTACCGGTCTCAGGAGTTGGGCAGACCGCCGGTCGCCAGGGTCTGGTTCTTGTACGCCTTCACGCCGGTGATCTCGGCGCCGAACCACTCCGGCGCCGAGAACGCCGCCGCCTCGGCCTCCGAGCCGAACTCGACCTCGACGGTGCGCAGTCCGGCCAACTCCCCCTGGTAGACGTCCGCGTAGACCGTGACGCCGGACGCGTCGAAGGTGTAGCGCTCCTTGACCAGCCGCGCGCCCTCGGTGGCCGGCCAGAGTTCGGTGAACTCCTGTTCCCCCAGCTCGCGTTCCACCTCGATCCGCACCGGGGAACCGGCGCCGGACGCCTTGCGCTTGACGCCGAGGACGCAGCTGCCGCCGATCCGCCGCAGCCGCACCTCCGTCCCGTCGTCCTTGATCGCGATGTACCCCTGCTCGATGTGCTGCCGCACCGCCGTCTCCGGCGGCTCGAAGGCCTCCAGCAGGAACTTGCGCTCGATCTCGAGCGGCACGCCGCACCACCCTTCCCGGTCACGCCCCACGGGCCGACGGACGAACGGACGGTCAGAACGACCGCCCCTCCCCACGGTACGGCCCCTGCGGCCCCGACGGGTCCGGACGGTCGCGCCGGTCCGCGCAGAGCGAGGAGCTGAGCCGGTTCAGGACCCCGGCGAGCTCGGCGTACCGCTGCTCGTCCCAGTCCCCCAGCAGTTCGGCGAGCTGGGTGCGCCGGGCGGCGACCAGCCGCAGCGCCGCCTCCTCCCCCGGTTCGGTGAGCCGCAGCGGCAGCCCGCCGGCCCTCGCCGCCAGCCCCCGGCCCTCCACCTCCCGGACGGCCTCCTCGATCACCGAGACCGGGACGATCCGCCGCTCGGCCAGTTCGGCCGGCTCGACCGAGCCGTGCTGGTGCATCTGGAGGAGCAGCCAGCTGGAGGCGGGCCGCAGGTCCAGCCCGGCGGTCTCGGTGATCCGCCGGAAGAGGTCGCGCCGGGCCTCGCGGCTGTTCAGCACCGACAGGGCGCGGGCGATCTCGTCCAGCGAGGTCCGCTCGACCGGGTTGACCCCGATGGACTCGCTGAGGTCCGGAGCGGTGACGGTGGAGCGCAGCTTCTGTTCGCGCAGGAACAGCGACAGCACGAAGGCGACCACCGCGACCGGCACCGCGTACAGGAACACGCGGGTGATCGACTCGGCGTACGCGTGGTAGACGCCCGGCTGGACGGCGGCCGGCAGTTGGGGGATGACGCGCGGGTCGGAGGTGATGACCTCCGGTCGGAAGCCGGGCGGCAGCGGCACCCCCGCCAGGGCGTCGGCGAGCCGGCTGCGCAGTCCGCTCGCGAAGACCGTCCCGAAGATGGAGACGCCGAAGGAGGCCCCGATGGAGCGGAAGAAGGTGGCGCCCGCGGTGGCCACGCCGAGGTCCTCGTAGCCGACCGAGTTCTGCACGATCAGCACCAGCACCTGCATCACCAGTCCCAGCCCGAGGCCGAAGACCAGGAAGTAGAAGCTCATCTCGGCGGTGCTGCTGTGCTCGTCCAGCCGGGAGAGCAGCAGCAGCCCGATGGTCGTCACGGCCGTCCCGGCGATCGGGAAGATCCGGTAGTGGCCGGTACGGGCGACGATCTGGCCGGAGCCGATCGAGGTGAGCAGCATGCCGAGCACCATCGGCAGCATGTGGATGCCGGACATGGTGGGCGAGACCTGCTGGACCACCTGGAGGAAGGTCGGCAGGTAGGTCAGCGCGCCGAACATCGCGAAGCCGACCACGAAGGAGATCACCGCGACCAGGCTGAACGTCCGCGAGCGGAACAGCCGCAGCGGCAGCACCGGCTCCGCGGCCGTCCGCTCGACCTGGACGAAGGCGAGCAGCAGCACCAGCCCGAGCACGCCGAGGCCGACGACCTGCCAGGACGTCCAGGCCCAGGTGGTCCCGCCGAGCGAGGTCATCAGCACCAGGCAGGTGGCGACGGCGGCGATCAGGACGGTGCCCAGGTAGTCGATCCGGTGCTCGCGCCGGACCTCCAGCCCGTGCAGCACCGCCGCGATCACCACCAGGGCGACGATGCCGATCGGCAGGTTGATGTAGAACACCCAGCGCCAGCTGAGGTGGTCGACGAACACCCCGCCGAGCAGCGGGCCGAGCACGCTGGTGACGCCGAAGACGGCGCCGAAGAGGCCCTGGTAGCGGCCGCGGTCCCGGGGCGCGACGAGGTCGCCGACGATCGCCTGGGAGAGCACCATCAGCCCGCCGCCGCCCAGGCCCTGGAGGGCGCGGAAGGCGATCAGCTCGCCCATGTTCTGGGCGATCCCGCACAGCACCGAGCCGAGCAGGAAGATCACGATGGAGGCCTGGAAGAAGCGCTTCCGGCCGTACATGTCGCCGAGCTTGCCCCACAGCGGGGTCGCGGCGGTGGAGGCCAGCAGGTAGGCGGTGACCACCCAGGAGAGGTGGTCGAGGCCGCCGAGGTCGCTGACGATGGTCGGCAGCGCGGTGGAGACGATGGTCTGGTCGAGGGCCGCGAGCAGCATCGCCAGCAGCAGGGCGCCGATCGGCACCCAGAGGTTGGGGACGGTGACCGCCGGCGGGCCGGGCTCGCCCGCCGGGCTCCGGCCGGACGCGGTGCGCGGCTCCGTCATCGGGTCCCCGCGGGCGTCACGGCGTCCGCGCGGGGCGTCACGGCGTCTCCCCGGGCATCACGGCGTCTCCGTGGGCATGGCGTCTCCATGGGGTCCCGGGCCCGTCGGCCGGGCCGTGCGGATGATCACTCCCAGCTCACCGCGCTGGTCGGTTTCGTCCCGGTATGTTCCACCGGGTTGAGCCGAGCGTAAGCGCCGGGGACAACCGCCGCGCTCCGGGCGTTCTCGGAGGAGCCAACCCGCACCAACCGGCACAACACCCCCGCCGGGGGACGGACGCCCCTGTCCCCCCTTCGGACGGTCCTGCATAATCAGGCCCGATCGTGCGCCCGGATCCGCCGGGAACACGCGCCGAACGCGCACCGGACGATCGACCGACTGAACGAACGACGACTGACCAACGACCGACCGACCGACCGCGAAGTCGACGCGAAACCGAGGAGGACCGGCCGATGCCGGACCAGCACTGCCCGACGTGCGGCACCGCACGCTCCACCGGGTGCGGCTGCGTCCCGGACCCGAGCCTCACCGAGACCGCCGTCCTGCCGCACGTCGAGGGCCCGCCGCTGGTCCGCCCGTACGTTCCGCAGACCGCCGACCAGGTGGCCGACGAGAGCCACCCGAACGCGCCGGTGGTGGACCCGTTCGCGACCACGGTGCTGCCGCCGGTCCCCCCGGGGCAGCCCGCCCCCGGGCAGCCGGCCGCTCCCCCGCTCGGACCGGACGCGGACGCGTACGCCACCACGGTGCTGCCGCCCGTCGCCCCGGGACAGGACCCCTTCGGGTCGGCGCAGGCCCCCTTCGGGTCGGGACAGGCCCCGGCCGGCCCCGGGCAGGACCCGTTCGGCCCCGCCGCCGACGGCTACCCCGGCGCCCACCCCGGCGGCCACGGGGACGCGTACGCCACCACCGTGCTGCCGCCGGTCCCGCCCGCCGGGCCGGGCGGGAACGAGATCGGCCTCTTCGCCTTCGGGCAGGCACCCGGCGCCGGGCAGGGCCCGGACGTCGCGCGGGCCCCGGACGTGCCCGGGCCCGAGGGCGGCGGCCGGGCCGCCAGACGGGCGGCCGAGCAGGCCGAGCGGCGCCCGCTCGCCCAGCGCAAGGGGCTGCTCGCCGGGATCGGCGCCGCCCTGGTCGCGCTCACCATCGGCGTCGCGTACGCGGTGACGCCCTCCGCCGAACCGCCGGCCAAGCAGGCGCAGCCGCTGCCGACGAGCACCCTGGCGCCCGCCCCGGTGAACCCGCCCACCCTGGCGACACCCGTTCCGACCACGGCGGCGCCGACCAGCGAGGCGCCCAGCCCGACGCCCACCGCCACCCGCAAGCCGAGCCCGACGAAGACGGTCACCCCGCCGCCGACGGCCGCACCGACCACCGAGGCCCCGGCCGCTCCCCCCGCCCCGGCCCCCACGCCGACCGTTCCCCCGGCCCCCTCCCCGACCCCGACGCCCACCACCGCCCCGACCCCGCGCGTGCTGCAGTCCGGGATGAGCGGGCCCGACGTGACCGCCCTCCAGCAGAAGCTCGCCGTCGTCGTCTGCTGGGCGAGCGTGCCGGTGACCGGGGTGTACGACGACACCACCGTGAACACCGTCGGCTACGTCCAGTGGATGTGGGCCGTCAAGGGGGACAAGCGGGGCGTCTTCGGCCCCAACACCCGTGCCGCCCTGGACGCCCACAACAGCTGCTGAGGCCGACGGGCGGCGGACGGCGGACGGCGGACGGATCAGCCGGTGATCGCCCCGAAGATGCTGATGCCCGCCAGCACCACCATGATCGCCGCCGCCACCCGGATGATCAGCTTCATCGGCACGTACTTGAGCAGCTTCTGTCCACCCACGATGGCGATCCCGCCGACCGCGCACAGCGCCAGCCAGGAGCCGAGGCCGACGGCCAGCGGGTCGGCGTACTTGGCGGCCAGGTTGGCGGTCATGATCTGGGTCAGGTCGCCGAACTCGGCGATCGCGACCACCACGAAGCTGGCCCCGGCCACCTTCCAGAAGCTGTTCGAGGACGGCTCCTTGGCCGCGTGCTCGTCCTCGTCCTCGCCGCCGTGGAACAGCAGCATCGCCGCGCCGACCAGGAACAGCAGGCCGGTGACGCCCTCCACCCAGCGGTGCGGCAGCAGCGAGAGCAGGTGCCCGGCGGCGAGCGCGAGGCCCACCTGGAGGGCGAAGGCGGCGGCGATGCCCGCGAAGACGTAGCTCGCGCGGTACTTGGTGCCGAGCACCAGGCTGGCCAGCGCGGTCTTGTCCGGCAGTTCGGCCAGGAAGATGATGCCGAAGGTCAACGCGGCAACGGTGAGACTCATCAGGGGTTTTCCTCGGTCGGAGGCTGCCCGGCCGCCGCGGCTCCGTCAGGGGACGCTTCGGCCCGACAGCACTGGTCATGGTCACAGCACTGCGGCCGAAGGTCTCGCCGGCACCGTTCATCGAGCGGTGCCCCGGGCGCCGGGCCCCTGGGGGCCAGTATGTCGACGGTCCGGTGGAGGGCTACTCCCCTTCAACGGCCCCAAGCGTACCCGACGGCGTCAACCAACCCCTCTCGGAAGACCGACGAGGGCCACGACGACCCACGGTGACCTACGACGGGCCGACGGGCACCGCCCCGCCTACCGGCCGCCCCCGTCCGGCTCGACCGCGACCAGCCCGCGCCCGACCAGTTCCAGCACCACCACGATCGCCACCGATTCCACCGCCAGCAACCCGATCAGCACGAACAGCTGCACCGCCCCCGCCTGGACCGGCGAGGACCCGCCCAGCAGCATCCCGACGAACGCCCCGGGCAGGGTGACCAGGCCGACCGTCCGGGTCTGGTCCAGTGCCGGGACGAGCGAGGTCGCCGCCGCCGTCCGGCAGATCTCCAGCCGGGCGTCGCGCTCCTCGAAGCCGAGCGCCAGCGCGGCCTCCACCTCGCCGCGCCGCAGCCGCAGCTCGTCCAGGGCCCGCCGCCCGGCCAGCGAGGTCGCGCTGAGCGCGCCGCCGATCAGGATGCCCGCGACCGGGATGACGGACAGGCCCTCGGCCGGCAGCAGTCCGGCGCCCAGCAGCAGGGCGAGCACCGGCAGCACCCCGGCACCGATCGGGGCGGCCGCCCAGACCCAGCCCGGGCCCGGGGTCATCCGCCGTCCGGCGGTGCGCACCGCGACCGAGAACATCACCAGCACGAACAGCGCCGACCACCAGAGCGAACCGACCACCCAGCTGATCACCGCGGCGACGGCCGCCAGCTGCACCACCGCGCGCAGCCCGGCCCGCAGGACGGCGTGCCCGTGGCCGAGCAGGCCCCGCCCGGCCACCGCGACGGCGGCCAGCAGCAGCACGGCGGTGACCACCCCGAGCACCGGGGTGACCGGCAGCAGCTGGCCGCCCGACGCCGCCAGCGGCACCGGCATCAGATCCAGCTGGTGAACCACATCCGGTCCTGCCAGGACGACATCGGGATCACCTCCGCCGTGTACAGCGGGTAGAAGAAGGCGAAGCAGCCGACGATCGCGAGCACGACCGCCCCGGCCCCGATCGCCCCGACCCGGCGGCGCTCGGGGCTGCACCCGGCCGGGCCGAGGATCGCCCCGAGCATCTGGGCGACGGCCAGGCAGAGGAACGGCACCAGCACGACCATGTAGAAGGAGAAGATCGTCCGCTCCTGGTAGCGGAACCAGGGCAGGTAGACCGCGGCGACCGCGCACAGCACCGCGCCCGAGCGCCAGTCCCGCCGGAAGAACCAGCGCCACAGCAGGTAGACCAGCGCGAAGCAGGCCGCCCACCACAGGAACGGCGTGCCGAGGCCGAGGATCTGCGCCGCGCAGCCGCCCGAGGAGGTGCAGCCGTGCTGCCCGTACGGGATCTGCTCCCAGTACATCGAGACCGGGCGGCCGTCGACCAGCCAGGCGAAGGGGTTGGACTGGTAGGTGTGCGGGGTGCTCAGGCCGGTGTTGAAGTCGTACATCTGCGCGTGGTAGTGCCACAGGCTGCGCAGCGGCGCGGGCACCCAGCCCATCGGGACCTGCGGCAGCGGGATGCCGAGGACGCTGTCCGGGGAGAGCCCGGCGCGCCCGTCGGCCCAGTGCCGGTCGTAACCGCCCCCGCCGTTGGCGCCGCTGCCTCCGGTGGCCAGCCAGCCGCTCCAGGCGCCGACGTACACCACCACGGCGGAGCCGACCATGGCGAGGAAGGCGGGGACGGCGTCCAGGCGCAGCATGGAGCGCCAGGGGCGGCGGGCGCCGGCCCCGCGGCGGCCGGACTGGTCCCACAGGACGGTCAGGATGCCGAAGGCGGCGAGGATCGGGGCGCCGTTCCACTTGACCGCGCAGGCCGCGCCGACGAACACCCCGGCGGCGATCCGCCAGGGGCGCCAGCCGAGCCGGACGGCGTCGGCGTCGGCCACCCCGGCGAGCCTGGCGCGGACGTGGTCGCGGTCGACCAGCAGGCTGCCGAAGGACGCGAGCACGAAGAACATCTGGATGCCGTCGAGCAGGCCGACCCGGCTCATCACCAGCTGGAGGCCGTCCACCGCCATCAGCAGCGCGGCGGTGCAGCCGACCAGGGTGGAGCCGAAGAGGCGGCGGCCGATCCGGGCGAGCATCAGCACGGCGAGGGTGCCGAGCAGGGCGGTCATGAACCGCCAGCCGAAGGGGTTGAGCCCGAACAGCTGCTCGCCGGTCGCCATCACCCACTTGCCGAGCGGCGGGTGCGCGACGAACTCGGGCGCGGAGCCCAGCGGGATCGACTGCGGGACGGAGAGGATGTCGGCGTTGGCGTGGTCCGGCCAGGTGCCCTCGTAGCCCTGCTGGAGCAGCGACCAGGCGTCCTTGGGGTAGTACGTCTCGTCGAAGACGAAGGCGTTGGGGTGGCCGAGGTTCCAGAACCGCAGCAGGCCGGCGAAGAGCGCGACGGCGATCGGTCCGAGCCAGCCGGAGCGGTCGGCCGCCCAGCGGACCAGGCCCCCGCGCGGGGCCGGGGCCGGGGCGGCGGAGGTCGGGGCCGCCGGTGGGTGCGTGAGCGCCGCTTGCGTCATAGCCTCGCCGATTTCGCCTGTCTGCTCTGCCCGGGGCCTGGCTCCGCCCGGGTCGCGCCGCGCCCGCCGGGGCCGGGCGGTCAACAGCCACTGACACTATGTGGCGGTGCCCGCGAAGCCAAGCGCGACGGGCGCCGACCAGGTGACCTGGTCGGCGCCCGTGACGAACACCCGTGCGGGCCGTTCCGCTACGCGGCGGTCTGCAGTTCCCGGACCGGGACGGCGTGGACCACGGCCGGGGCCGCGTTGTCCTGCTCCGGCGTGAGGTACGGGCGCAGCCGCAGCGCCAGGACGACGATCAGCACCGTGGAGCCCGCCATGGCCGCCAGGTAGAGCGGCCAGGCGCCGGAGCCGACCAGCAGCACGCCGACGGCGGGGCCGACCGCGATCGCGATCTGCTTCACCAGGGAGTACCCGGCGTTGTAGGTGCCGAGCAGCCGGGCCGGGGCGAGGTCCGCGACGATCGGGCCCATGGTGGGCGCGAGCAGCGACTCGCCGACGCCGAAGAGGGCGTAGATCGAGACGATGGCGACCGTGGCGGCCATGGTCTCCGTCCGGATCAGGCCGGCCACCAGGGCCATCGCCCAGGCGCCGAGCCAGACCATGCCGGCCGCGGCCATCGCGGTGGTGCGGCGGCGGCGCGCGGTGATCCGCACCATGAACATCTGCAGCACCACGATGGTCAGCGCGTTGGCGCCGATCGCGAAGCCCAGGGTGGAGGGCGCGGTGCCGACGGTGGAGGTGGCGAAGGCCGCGACACCGGACTCGAACTGGCCGTAGCAGGTGAAGAAGATCAGCCCGGCGAGCAGGCAGAGCCGCAGCATCGCCTTGTCGGCGACCAGGGCGCGCAGGCCGGTCGGGCCGTCGGCCTTCTCGTGGACGGCGGTCAGCTGGACCTTGGATATCCGAGCGGTGCCGGTGACCAGGGCGAGGCCGAGGAACGTCGCCGCCTCGATGGTGAACAGCCGGGTGAGGCTGGCCGGGTCGGACACGTTCACGATCTGCCCGCCGACCAGCGCACCGATGCCCATGCCCAGGTTGACCAGGGTGAACTGGAGCGCGAAGGCACGCGAGCGGGTGGCGGCCGTGGAGCAGCGGACGATCATGGTGGCGAGCGCCGGCTGGCAGGTGGTGACACCCGCGCCGAACAGGAAGGCGGAGACCAGCAGGGCCGGGGTGCCGGTGGCGTGGCCGAAGGCGAACGCGCCGGTGGCGGCGAGCGCCGTACCGGCCAGCAGCACCGGGCGGGGGCCGTACTTGTCGATGCCGCGGCCGATGAACGGGAGGACGGCGAGGGCCGCCAGCGCGAAGAGGGTGAACACCATCCAGGCGACCATCGACCCCAGCCCGCGCACCTGGTCCACGTACACGAACATGTACGGCATCGTGAACCCGCTGCCGAACGCACTGAGCGCGTTGCCGATCTGGACGCGGCGCAGCGGGCCGCCCGCTCCACGCCGCTGCCTCTGCTGCTTCACCGTGCCGGTCACCGTGCACATCCCTTCCTGGTTTCAACTGGATACTCTTAAGTCCAGAAGATTTCAGAGCTAAAGTTTGACGAGATAAAGTCTTAGCACCGGAAGAGTGCGGAGTCAAAGGCTTAAGGAGTGCACGCTCGTGCGACACTGGTCCGCATGACTACGGACAAGCCGCGGCCGGCCACTGACAAGCCCGCCCCGGCCACCCCCCTGGAGTTCGGCATCGCCGAGCAAGTGGCCCTCTACCAGCGGGAGTTCCCCACGGTCGACCCCCAGGTGGAGACCATCGTGCAGACCCTCAACCGGGTCTCCCGGCGGATGGGCGTGGCGTACGACCGCCAGCTGACTGTGCTCGGAATCACCTCCGCCGAGTGGGAGGTGCTCAAGGCCCTGGTGGTCGCCGGCAGCCCGTACCAGCTGGGGCCGGGCGAGCTGGCCAAGCGGCTCGGACTCACCCCGGCGGCGATGACGCACCGGATCGACCGGATGGTCGCCGACGGCCTGGTCACCCGGGAGCGGGACGAGAACAACCGGGTGCGGGTGATCATCGAGCTGACCGAGACCGGCCGGGACAAGTGGCTGGAGTCGATGCGGATGGCGGCGGTGTTCGAGGAGGAGCTGCTCCAGGACGTCGCGGGCGAGGACCGCGCCGCGCTCTCCGCAATGCTGGGCCGGATGCTGCGGCGGATCGAGGAGAGCCGGCCGGACGCCCCCGGCCGCACCTCCGGCCAGGCGTAGCCCGGCACTGGGAACACAAAGGAGCCCGGGGCCGGGAACGCGGAGGATCCCGGCCCGCCGGATAGTCGTTAGCTTCCAACCCTTCGATATGAGAATCTGCCTGGCTCTGGAACGATCCTGATGCTCCGTTACCGATTGGGCTCCACCATGCAGATCAAGCGCACCTCCGCCCTGCTCGCCGCCGTCGTCGCGGCCGGACTGGGGCTCACCGCATGCAACAGCGACGGTTCGTCCACCGCCGCCCCGAGCACCGCCGCGAGCACTCCTGCGGCGGCCGCTCCGACGACCCCGGCCGCCGCGCCCTCCGCCCCGGTGTCCGCGCCCTCCACGCCGGCGACCGGTGCCCCGGCCGCCACTCCGTCCGCTCCGGCGGCGGGCGGGACCGCACCCGCCACCGCGGTCCAGAACGGCAAGACCAGGCCCGCCGACCTTCCCGCCGACATCCCGCTCCCCACCGGGAAGATCACCACGGTCAACGGCGCGACCGGCGGCTACCTCATCACCTGCGAGGCCACCGACGGCGACCTCGCCGCGTACCAGGCGGCGCTCAAGGCCGCCGGCTTCGAGGTGTCCCCGGTGGGCGACGGTTCGGTCCTCGCCGAGAAGGGCGAGAGCAACCTGCTGATCACCAGCTCGTCGACCACGATCACGGTCACCTACGCCAAGATCTGAGCGGCCCGACACAGCGGGGGGGGGGGGGGGGCGGGGCGGAGCGGGGGGGGGGGCCCCCCCCCAGCGGGGGGGTGGGGGGAAGGGAAGAGGG
>NZ_JBSFJC010000011.1:0-99381 GCF_053597855.1 Kitasatospora sp. NPDC001225 | reverse complement strand
AGAGCGCTTGCATGGCATGCAAGAGGTCTGGGGTTCAATTCCCCATAGCTCCACAGTAGTTCGGAAGGCCGTCACCCAAGGGGTGGCGGCCTTCCGGCGTTTCGGGCCCGGCCTCGCGGTTCTCCTGGGGGGCGCGCGGTCGGCGGGTGGTGCGGCTTCGCGGTTCTCCTGGGGGGCGCGCGGTCGGCGGGTGGTGCGGTGGCGGGGCGTTGGCGGGGCGCGTGCGTCGGGAGTGCGCGCTGGGAGCGTGCGTCAGGGCGGGCGCCGGGGGCGGGCGCCGTACGCCCGGAGTGCGGGAGACGGGCTCCCGGGGCGCGTGGTGCGGACCTCGGGAAACGGATTTCAGGAGCACGCCCCGGAGCGTGTAAAGTAGTCGATGTCGCCGAGGGAAACGGCCGGAAACAACCGGGAACCACGGTGACAACGCAGGTCAAGGGGCTATAGCTCAGTTGGTAGAGCGCTTGCATGGCATGCAAGAGGTCTGGGGTTCAATTCCCCATAGCTCCACAGCAGTCGAGAGCCGCCTCCCGGAAACGGGGGGCGGCTCTTCGCCGTTCTGCCCGCGCCGCCGGTCCCGGCGGCCGGAATCCCGCTACCGTCGTGCCATGGCCGATCTGGAGCGAAGGCGGAACGAGGAACTGGCCCGGATACTCCACCAGCTCGGATGGAGTCCGGAACGGCTCGCCCGCGAGGTGAGCCTCGCCCTGCCGCCGGGCCTCGCCATCAGCTCCACCGCCCCGTACAAGTGGCGCGACCGCGGCATGGTCCCGCGCAGCCCGCACGACCAGGCGGTCTGCGAGGTGCTCAGCCGCACCCTCGGCATCGCCGTCACCTACGAACAGCTCTGGGGCCGGATGGGCGGCCACCGCGGCGCCAAGATCCTCTCGCCCCGGCTGCTCACCGACCCGTGGACCGCCGACACCGCCCAGACCGCGCTGCGCGAGGCCGCCACCGACGCCGGCCCGGTGCGCCTCACCGACCTGTTCCGCGGCGCCGACCTCGACCAGGCCGCCGCCCGCCTGGACTCCTCGCCGCCGCCCGTCGGCGGCGGCGAGGGCGCGCTGCGCGTCGAACCCGGACTGGCCGGCGAACTCGGCCTGTCCTACCGCAGCAAGCAGAAACTCGAACGGGCCTGCGGCGGCGGCCTCGTCCTCGGCCCCGTCCGGGCCGAACTCGCCATGCTGGCCAAGCTGCTGGAACTCGGCGCGTACGACGAACGGCTCGGCCGCGAGCTCTACGGCACGGCCAGCAGACTCGCCCGGCTGGCCGGCTGGGCCGCGTACGACCTCGGCCACGACGCCGCCGCCCAGCGCGCCTTCGTCGCCGCGCTGCGCGCCGCCCACGTCAGCGGCGACCCCCGGCTCGGCGTCGCGGTGCTCGGCGCGCTGGTCGTGCTCGCCACCCAGGGCACCGGCGGGCGCGGGCTGGACGCCGTCTCCGCGCTGGTGACCGCCCTGGACACCCACGGCGCCGCGCTCAGCCCTGTCGCCCGGGCCCGCCAGTACGGCCGGCTCGCCGGCGCGTACGGCCGCCGGGGCGAGGCCGAACGGGCCGAGGCCGCCGCCGCCCGGGCCTTCGCCGAACTGGACGGCCTGCCCGGCACCGAGGAGGTCCGGGCCGCCCTCTCCGGGATGGTGGGGGAGGGGCGGTTGGCGCTCGGCCAGCACCGGCTGGCCAAGGTGCTGCTCGCCGAGGCGGTGGCCGGTCTCGGACCGGGACGGGCCCGCACCAAGACGCTGCTGATGGTGCGCCTCGCCGAGGCCCACCGCCGGCTCGGCGACCAGCGGGAGGCGGCCCGCACCGCCTCGCTGGCGCGCTCGCTCGCGGCGGGGATGCAGTCCGAGCGGGTGGCGAAGGCGCTGCGGGAGTTCGACGCGGCGGGGCGGGTGGCGGCGCGGTAGGGCGGGGCCGGGTCGGTGCCGTACGGCTCCGGCGGTCCCGCGACGGCTCCGCGCGGGCCTCGTGCGGCCCTGGGTGGCTCCGTGCCGCCGTCCCGGCGGTATACCCCGCAGCCCGTCGACCCGCTTGCGGTACCCTGAGCCCATGCGAACCGTGCGCCTGCTCCTTAGCCGGCCGCGCTGACCAGGACCGGCTGAGCCTTCGGGCGGTGCCGGAGTCGGCGTGGCGTCCCCTCCTGCGAGGGGATTTTTTGTTTTCCGCCCCCCGATCCCGTCCCGGGCCGGGTCCACGGGCCGGCCGCCCGCGCGGTTCGCCAACCGACACCGATGGAGCTTGAAGGACCATGAGCGAGACGACCCCTGCGTCCGGCGCGGCCGAGACCGCGACCGAGCCGTTCCGGTACAGCGCTGCGCTGGCGGCCGAGATCGAGTCCCGCTGGCAGGACATCTGGGAGAAGGAGGGCACCTTCCACGCCCCCAACCCCACCGGTGCGCTGGCCGACCCGGCGGCCGGCGACGTCGCCGCGAAGCCGCACAGCTTCATCATGGACATGTTCCCGTACCCCTCGGGCGCGGGCCTGCACGTCGGCCACCCGCTGGGCTACATCGCCACCGACGTCTTCGCCCGCTACCAGCGGATGACCGGCCACAACGTGCTGCACACGCTGGGCTACGACGCCTTCGGCCTGCCCGCCGAGCAGTACGCGGTGCAGACCGGCACCCACCCGCGGGTCTCCACCGAGGCCAACATCGCCAACATGCGCCAGCAGCTGCGCCGGCTGGGCCTGGGCCACGACCCGCGCCGCTCGATCTCCACGATCGACCCGGACTACTACCGCTGGACCCAGTGGATCTTCCTGCAGATCTTCAACTCCTGGTACGACGCGGACGCCCGCAAGGCCCGCCCGATCGCCGAGCTGGTCGCCGACTTCGAGTCCGGCGCGCGTGAGCTGCCGGACGGGCGCGCCTGGGCCGGGCTGACCGTCGCCGAGCGCGACGAGGTGCTGGGCGAGTACCGCCTGGCCTACGCCAAGGAGGTGCCGGTCAACTGGTGCCCGGGCCTGGGCACCGTCCTGGCCAACGAGGAGGTCACCGCGGACGGCCGCTCCGAGCGCGGCAACTTCCCGGTGTTCAAGTCCAACCTGCGCCAGTGGATGATGCGCATCACCGCGTACTCGGACCGGCTGATCGAGGACCTGGACCTGCTGGACTGGCCCGAGGCCATCAAGCTGCAGCAGCGCAACTGGATCGGGCGCTCCGAGGGCGCCCGGGTCGACTTCGCGGCCCCCGGCGACCAGAAGATCACCGTCTTCACCACCCGGCCCGACACCCTGTTCGGCGCCACCTACATGGTGCTGGCCCCCGAGCACGCCCTGGTCGACTCGATCGTCCCCGCCGCCTGGCCCGAGGGCGTGCCCGCCGAGTGGACCGGCGGTGCCGCGACCCCCGCCGAGGCCGTCGCCGCCTACCGCGCCACGGCCGCCGCCAAGTCGGACGTCGAGCGGCAGGTCGAGGCCAAGGTCAAGACCGGTGTCTTCACCGGCGCCCACGCCGTCAACCCGGTCAGCGGCGAGTCCGTCCCGGTGTTCATCGCCGACTACGTGCTGATGGGCTACGGCACCGGCGCCATCATGGCCGTCCCCGCCCACGACCACCGCGACTTCGCCTTCGCCCGCGCCTTCGCGCTGCCGATGCGCTGCGTCGTCGAGCCCACCGACGGGCGGGGCCAGGACCCGGCCGAGTGGGACGACGCGTTCGACACCTACGACTCCGTCATCGTCAACTCCGCCCGCACCGAGGGCGACGTGTCGCTGTCCCTGGACGGGCTGAGCGTCGTCGAGGCCAAGGCCGCCGTCACCGCCTGGCTGGCCGAGCGCGGCATCGGCGAGGGTACCGTCAACTACCGCCTGCGCGACTGGCTGTTCAGCCGCCAGCGGTACTGGGGCGAGCCCTTCCCGATCGTCTACGACGAGGACGGCGTGATGCACGCGCTGCCCGAGTCGATGCTGCCGGTCGAGGTCCCCGAGGTCGACGACTACTCGCCGCGCACCTACGACGCGTACGACGCCGCCTCCTCTCCGGAGACCCCGCTGTCGCGCAACGAGGCCTGGGTCAACGTCGAACTGGACCTGGGCGACGGCGTCAGGAAGTACCGCCGCGAGACCAACACCATGCCCAACTGGGCCGGCTCCTGCTGGTACGAGCTGCGCTACGTCGACCCGTCCAACTCCGAGGCCGTCGTCGACCCGGCCAACGAGAAGTACTGGCTGGGCCCGACGGAGACCAAGCCCGCCGGCGGCGCCGACCTGTACGTCGGCGGCGCCGAGCACGCCGTGCTGCACCTGCTGTACGCGCGCTTCTGGCACAAGGTGCTGCACGACCTGGGCCACGTCTCGTCCGTCGAGCCGTTCCACAAGCTGTTCAACCAGGGCATGATCACCGCCGACGTCTACCGCGACGAGCGCGGCTTCCCGGTGCCCGCCGCCGAGGTCGAGGAGCGCGACGGCCAGTACTTCTGGGACGGCGAGCCGGTCAAGCGCGAGGCCGGGAAGATGGGCAAGTCCCTGAAGAACGCCGTCGCCCCGGACGACATCGCCGACGAGTACGGCGCCGACACGCTGCGCCTGTACGAGATGTCGATGGGCCCGCTGGACGTCTCCCGCCCGTGGGACACCCGCGCCGTCGTCGGCTCGTACCGCTTCCTGCAGCGCCTGTGGCGCAACGTCGTCTCGGAGACCACCGGCGAACTGGTCGTCACCGAGGAGGAGCCGGACGAGGCGACGCTGCGCGCCCTGCACAAGGCCATCGACGGCATCCGCGGGGACATGGCCGGGCTGCGCTTCAACACGGCCGTCGCCAAGGCCATCGAGCTGAACAACTACCTGGTCAAGCGCGGCTCCACGCCGCGGGCGGTGGCCGAGCAGCTGGTGCTGATGGTCGCGCCGCTGGCCCCGCACGTCGCCGAGGAGCTGTGGCGCCGACTGGGCCACGGCGAGTCGCTGGCGCACACCGACTACCCAGTCGCCGACCCGGCGTACGTGGTGGACGAGACGGTGACCTGCGTGGTCCAGATCAAGGGCAAGGTCAAGGCGCGGCTGGAGGTCGCGCCGGGCATCTCGGACGCCGAGCTGGAGGCGCTGGCGCTGGCGGAGCCGGCGGTCATCGCGGCGATCGGCGGGGCCGAGGTGCGGAAGGTGATCGCGCGGGCGCCGAAGCTGGTGAACATCGTCACCGGCTGAGTGTTCTTGGTGCGGAAGTGACCGCGGGGTGATCGCGGGAGCGGTCGCGTGAGCGGTCGGGCGGGCGTCCTTCGGGGCGCCCGTCCGGCGTTTTCGGGGTCTTTCGGGGTCCGGTGCTTTCGGGGGGGGGGGTCGGCGTTCTCGGGATCCGGTGCTTTCGGGAGTCGGCGTTTTCGGGTTCGGTGCCGGCTGGGCGTCTTGCGGGGCGCTTGCGGGGGGCTTCCAGGGTGGTCGGGGGCCCTCGGGGAGATCCCGGATCTGACCCTGATCTCCGTCCGCCAGGGCCCTCTCGGCTGCCCCCGGGCGGGTTCCGGCGGCTACCGTGGAACCCTCGGCAATGCGGCCCGCGTTGGGCCCGGTGGGGGCCGGAACGACGGCGGAAGGTGGCGCGCGATGGACGTGTTCGGCGTGATGATCGGGCTGGTCCTGCTCTTCGGGGTCGCGGCGATGGTCCTGGCCGTGATCGGCACGGTCAAGGCCGCCAAGGCCGTCGGCGCGAAGATCGAGAAGCACGAGGCCAACGCCCGGCGCGCCGTGGAGACCGCCACCCTCAAGGCGAAGACGTACACCAGGGTCGGCCCGCCCGCGCAGATCGCCACCGTCCGGCTGGGCCTGCGGACCTCGCTCGACGGCACCCGGCAGGTACTGGAGGGCGGCCTCGCGCAGGACTCCCAGCTCGGCGAGTCGCTCGCCCTGCTCGACCGGCTCGACACGCACGCCGCCGAACTCGACGGCGAGCTGCGGATGCTGGAGCGCGAGCCGGACACCGCGCGGATCGCCGCCAAGCTGCCGGAGCTGCGCGAGCGGGCGGAGCGGATCACGCACTCGGCGGAGACCATGCGCTGGGCGGCGCAGGACCGGATGCACCGGTTCGCGGACGACGAGCTGAGCCGGCTGAGCCAGGAGTGCGAGAGCGAGGCGGGGGCGCTGCGGCACTGGGACGTCGCGGGGGGTGCTTCGGGGGCTGCCGGTTCTGCGGGGGCGGGTGGAGCCCCGGGGTCCGGTGGTTCCGCGGGGGTCGGTGGTGCTGCTGCGGGGTCCGGCGGTTCCGCGGGGGCGACCGGGGGTGCGGCGCGGTCCGGGGGTGCGGCTCGGGCCGGGCTGACCGACGGGAAGGGGCGGCCGAGCGCGGAGGAGCTGCTCGGGCTCGCCGATCCGCTGGCCAAGCTGGCGCAGCGGCTGCGCAAGCCCTCGACGGGGCCCTCGGCGGGCTGAGCCGGTCGCGCGTCACGGGGCCTCCCGAGGGGGCCCGGACCGGGCGCTGTCCTCCCGGAGCGACGGGGGGTAACCTCCGGCTCATGCCCTCCGACCTCGCACTTGTCACCGATTCCACGGCCTATCTGCCGCAGGACGCCCTCGACCGGTACGGGATCACGGTGGTCCCGCTGAGCGTCGCGGTCGGCGACTCGGTGCTGAGCGAGGGCGTCGAGATCTCCCCGAAGGACGTCGCCGAGGCGCTGCGCGGCAAACAGCGGGTGACCACCTCCCGGCCGAACCCGGAGACCTTCGCCGCCGCCTACCGGGCGGCCGCCGAGGCCGGGGCGAAGGGCATCGTCTCGGTGCACATCTCCGGCGAACTGTCCGGCACCGTCGAGGCCGCCCGGCTGGCCGCCGCCGAGGCGCCCGTACCGGTGCGGGTGGTGGACAGCCGACTGGTCGGGATGGCGCTCGGGTACGGGGTGCTGGCGGCGGCCGAGGCGATCGCGGCCGGGCAGGGCCTGGCCGAGGCGGCCGAGGCGGCCGGCCGGCGGGCGGCCGGGACCAGCGGGTTCTTCTACGTCGACACCCTGGAACACCTGCGCCGGGGCGGACGGATCGGGGCGGCGCGGGCGCTGCTCGGTTCGGCCCTGGCGGTCAAGCCGCTGCTGCACCTGGACGGCGGGCGGATCGAGCCGCTGGAGAAGGTGCGGACGGCGTCGCGGGCGATCGCGCGGCTGGAGGAGATCGCGGTCGAGCGGTCGGGGGAGCAGGACGTCGACATCACCGTGCACCACCTGGCGGCCGAGGAGCGGGCCGAACCGCTCGCGGAGCGGCTGCGGGTCCGGGTGCCGGGGCTGCGGGAGCTGTACGTGGGCGAGGTGGGGGCGGTGATCGGGGCGCACGTCGGGCCGGGGCTGCTGGCGGTGGTGGTCGCGCCGCGCTGAGGGGGTGGCGGTCCGGTGGGTGGCTCGTTGGGCGGGCGGTCCGGTGGGTGGTTCGCTGGCCGCTCGGTCAACCTCAGGCGGTCCTACCCACTCTTGTGAGTGACGCTTTTTATCCACAACCCCCGGGTTATCCACAGGGTTTCGCTAATTTCCGCACGTTCGCCGGAGGACTCCTACCGTCCTCGGCATGACGACCATGGGCCTGGGCGCGGCGAAGCGCCATGCGATCAACGAGACGGTGCGGCTGCGGATGGCCGCGCTGCTGCCGATGGATGACGAGCCGGAGGGCGGTGCGGGAGGGGGCCCTTCGGGGCCGGCCCCGCCGCCGTCGCCGGTTGCGATGCCGGTGCCGGTGCTGTCGGATGCGACGCCGGTCCCGCCGGATGCGGGTGTTGCGTCGGATCCGGGCGACGCCGACATGGGTCAGCCGGAGGTCGGGGCGCGTTCGCGGTTCTCCACATCCTCCTCGATGCCCTCGTTCGCCTCGGTGCTGGCACTCGATCGGCGCGCGGTGGCCGGATTGGCCATCCTGCTGCTGTTCGCGGTCGGTTACGCCGTGCAGCACTTCTGGCTGGCCCGGCCGGAGGCGGTCGCCGTACCCGCGCTCGCGGCGGTCGCGGCACCGTCGGGGGCGGAGCCGTCCGTCCCCGACGACTCCGCTCCTTCCAGGGCCGGGCCCGGCGCCGGTGCCGAGGCCGTGTCCGGCACCGGGCCGGCTGTCGTGGTGGACATCGGCGGCCGGGTCCACCTCCCGGGCCTGCACACCCTGCCCGGCGGCTCCCGGGTAGCCGACGCCCTGCGGGCGGCGGGCGGTCCGCTGCCGGAGACGGACACCAGGAACCTCAACCTGGCCCGCATCCTGACGGACGGTGAGCAGATCCTGGTCGGCGAGCAGGCGCCCGCCCCCGGCCCGGTGGTCGGAAGCGGGAGCGGCCCTCCGGGCGCCGTCGTGCCCCGGCCGCCCGTCAGCCTCAACCGCGCGACGCTCGAACAGCTCGACAGCCTTCCCGGTGTCGGCCCCACCCTCGCCCAGCGCATCCTCGCCTACCGCACCTCGCACGGCTCCTTCCGCTCCCTCGACCAACTCCGGCAGGTCAGCGGCATCGGCGCCCGTACGTACGCGGAGCTCCGTCCGCTGCTCACCCTCTGACGCCCTGTCCTGCCGCGGTCCCTGCCCGTTCCCCCTGTCCACTTTCCCCGCCCGCATGCCCGGCCTTCGAAGGGAGGTGCCGCCATGTCCGTCGCCACCACGCCGGTCGGTCCGGCCGTTGCGTCCCGTTCCCCGGGCGCCGACTTCCGGCTGCTGCTGCCCGCCGTCTCGGCCTGGGCGGTCACGGCGGCACTCCTGCGTCTGGAGCCGGGGTACGCGGCCCTCGTCCTCACCGCGGCGGGCATCGCCGCGCTCGCGGCCGTCCTGCTGCTCACCCGGCCGGGGGTCCTGCGCCGGCGCGGGGCCTCGGCGACGCTGGCCGCCGTCCTGCTCACCGGGGCGGCGGCCGCGGTCGCCACCCCGCTGCACACCGCCGCCCTCCACCGGGGGCCGCTGCCGGAGCTCGCCCGTGCGTCCGCGGCTGCCGGTCCGCGAGCGCCGGGCGAGCCCGCCCCGGTGGTGGAGGTGGAGCTGACCGTCGCGGGGGACCCGAAGGTCCACACCTCCCGGGGCGGCACCGTCGGCGGGCAGACGCTCCTCACCGTGGACGCGGTGGCCGACCGTGTCACCCCGCTCCCGGACGGGCGGAGCACCCGCACGCGTACGCCGGTGACCGTCATGGCCCGAGGGGCGGAGGGCGAGCCCTGGCAGCGGCTGCTCCCGTCCCAGCGGCTGGCCGTGGAGGCCGAGGTACGGCCGGCGGGGGAGGGGCACGACACCGAGTCCGCCGCGCTGCTGGTCGTCCATGGGGCGCCCCGGCAGCTGGCGCCGCCGAGCCTGCCGCAGCGGATCGCCGGGCGGCTCCGTGAGGGCCTCCGCACGGCCACCGACGGACTGCCCGCGGACGCGCGCGGGCTGCTCCCGGGGCTGGTCGTCGGCGACACCTCGCGACTGCCCGACGACCTCGACGACGCCTTCCGGGCCACCGACCTGGTTCACCTGGTGGCGGTCAGCGGGGCCAACCTGGCGATCGTCCTCGGTGCGCTGCTGGGAGCGCCCGGGCAGGCCGGCACCCCGGAACGGCGCGGGCTGGCCGCGGTGCTGGGGCTGTCGCTGCGCACCGGCGCGCTGCTCGGCACGGCGCTGACGCTGGCCTTCGTCACCGTCTGCCGGCCCGAGCCCAGCGTGCTTCGGGCGGCCGGGACGGGACTGATCGGCATGCTGGCCCTGGCCACCGGCCGTCCCCGCAAGGCCGTGCCCGCGCTCGCCGGGGCCGTCCTGGTGCTGGTCCTGCTGGACCCGTTCCTGGCGCGCTCGTTCGGCTTCCTGCTCTCCGTGCTCGCCACCGCCGGGCTGCTCGTCCTCGGGCCGCACTGGGCCGAAGCCCTGCGGGCCCGCCGCTGGCCGCACCACCTGGCAGGCGCGTTCGCGGCGACGGCGGCCGCCCAGGCGCTGTGCGCGCCGGTGACGGTGGTGCTGTCCGGGCACATCAGCCTGGTCGGCATCCCCTGCAACCTGCTGGCCGAGCTGGCAGTGGCCCCGGCGACGCTGCTCGGCTTCGGGGTGCTCGCCCTTCAGCCGCTCCTTCCGGCCCTGGCCCGCCTGCTCGCGGAACCGGCCGGGCTGCCGGCCGGCTGGCTGGCCCTGGTCGCACGGCGCGGCGCCGAGGTGCCGGGTGGCCAACTGACCTGGCCCGGCGGGTGGTTCGGTACGGTGACGGTCGCGCTGGCCGTCCTGGCGGCCTGCTGGGCGGCGCCGCTCCTGCTGCCCCGACGGCGGGAGGCGGGCAGTCCAGTGCCGGTGCCCGCCCGGCGGCGCTGGGCGCGGGCGCTGGTGACGGCAGTGCTGATGATGGTCCTGCTGGCCGTGCTGCTCCACCCGCCGCAGCTCATCCGGATCGCCACCGGCTGGCCGCCGCCGGGGTGGCGACTGGTGATGTGCGACATCGGGCAGGGGGACATGCTGGCCCTGGCGACGGGGGAGCCGGACAGCGCGGTGGTGATCGACGCCGGGCCGGACCCGAACGCCGCCGACAGATGCCTGCGCGACCTCGGCGTCACGACCGTCCCCTTACTCCTGCTGACGCATTTCCATGCTGACCACGTCGAGGGCGTGCCGGGGGTGTTGCGGGGCCGCCGGGTCGGCGCCGTCGAGGGCACCACGCTGGACGATCCGCCGGGCGAGGCGGCCCGGGTGACGAGCTGGGCCGCAGGGGCCGGCCTCCCGTTGCTGAGAGCGGGTCGTGGTGAACGGCGCTCCGTCGGAGCGGAGCTGGCCTGGGACGTGGTGTGGCCCGTCCCCGGTGCGGCTGCCGAGGCGCCCGGACCGAACAACGCAAGCGTCGCACTGATGGTGTCACTGACAGGAGGACTACGGATGGCACTGCTCGGAGATCTCGAACCGCAGGCCCAGTCGGCCCTGCTGGGCCGGCTGGGGAAGGTCGACGTCGTGAAGGTGGCGCACCACGGATCGGCCCACCAGGACTGGGACTTGGCCGGTGCGCTGCGGCCCCGGCTGGCCCTCGTCTCCTGCGGCGAGGGCAACCCGTACGGTCACCCGTCCCCGAAGACGGTCGACCACCTGCGCGCACTCGGCGCCACCGTTCTGCGCACCGACCGGGAGGGGGACATCGCGGTGACGGGGGACTCCCCGGCCACCCTCGGTGCGGCCGTCCACCCCCAACCCGCCCACGCGGCCCGCCACTCCAGCGGCAACGCCAGGCCCGGCGGCGCCGGCGGAACCGGTGGGGCCGACGGGCACGGCCCCGCACCCCACGCCCACCCGGAGCGGACCCCGGGCGCCCCGCGGGCCCCGCCCACCTGACCCCCGCGCTCTCCTCCTTCCACCAATCAACGTGGGGGCATGGAAAGTAGAAGGGGGTGGTGGGAGGAGGAGCGGCGCAAAGCCAGCAGAAACGTTCCGGCGCACTCCGGGCCCAGCCCGGAGCGCGCCGGAGAAATGCCGCAAGCACGGAGGCAACGTGGCCCGCAGAGAGGTTTCGCAGGAGCGTGCAAAGGCCTGGAAATGCGGTTGCGGCGTGCTCCAGGCAGGCCTGGAGCACGCCGCGAAAAAAGCCTCACCAATCGGAGGTAAAGAGCAGAACACCGCAACATCCGCACGGCGCCAAAGGGTCCGGTGCAGGTATATCGGTACGGTCGTGCGCCCGTTCGTCAGGCCAGCCCGAGGGTGAGATGGGGGTAGCCGGCGTGGATGCGGTCGCCGAGCTTGATGTCGAGGCCGGCGATGAAGGATTCGATCTTCTCGGTGGCCTCCTCAACGGTTTCGGCCTCACCCTTGTACTCGAACTCGATGAAGTCTCCGAGGTCGCCCACACTGTCAAAGGCGACGGCGATGCTGTCGATGAACCACTCTTCGCGAGTCTTGTCGACCGTGGTGAGCTTGGTGAAGTCGAGGGAGTCCAGGATGTGCTGGACAGCGGTGGCGTCGGAGACGGTGCTCTCGAACTCGTCGCAGTGGGTCTTGATCTTCCGCTCCAGCGGGTACCACCGCTTGAAGTTCAGGGAGGAGATGCCGTCCTCGATGCGGATCCGGAGCCACTCGGAGATCACGTCTCCGGAGAGGAAGTCCTTGTGGGGGGCGTTGTAGTAGTGGTCGACCTGGCGGGTCGGCCGGCCGGCTTTGCCGCCCCGGGCGGTGAGCTGGTCCTTCAGCTCCTGGGGGTCGCTGAGGAGCTTGAACTTCTGTTCGACTTCGGTGTACTTCACGGACTTTTCTCCTGAGTGTCGGTCAGCGAGGCGATGGTCTCGCGGACGGGGGCCATGACGGATTGGATCTGGTCGATCTCGGGGGCTGTGAGCGGATCGCCGACTGCGGCGACGTTGACGCTGATCTGCTGGGCGGTGCGGAAACCGACGAGCAAGGAGGCGTTTTCGGATCGCTGGAGGGCGTATTGGAGAGCCATGCGGGTCAGGTCGGCCCGGGTGTAGCCGAAGTCCGCTCCGAGTTGCCTCAGACCGTGCCGCACAGCCCCCACGGCTGCCGGGCTGAACTTCGGGTCGCCTCGGCGGTGGTCGCCCAGTGGGAAGGTGCGCGGGAGATCCGTGCGGTGGGCGCCGACCAACAGCCCCTGTCCGAGTGCCTGCTTGATGAGAACGCCGACGCCGCACTCGTTGGCGAGGTCGAAGATGTCGGCGTCCATGGGCTCGTACAGGGGACTGAGCATGTTGTAGCGGACGGTCAGCACGTCGGGCTGGACGACGGCGAACCTCAGCATGAACGCGGATGCCTCCGCACAGCGCGGGTGGCTGACGTCCTCGGCCCATGCCAGGCAGAACTCGTGCGGGGCTCGCATGCCGATGGCCTTGATCAGGCCCTGATCGCGCAGTTCCCGGAGGGTCTTGGAGGCCTCGCCGAGGTAGCGATGGTCGGGGCCGAAGTCGGAGCTGTGGAGGGAGTACAGGTCGAGGTAGTCGGTGCCGAGGTTGTCCAGGGTGGCGTCGAACTGCCGGAGGATCTGGTCTCGCTCGTACGGGTGAGCGGCATTTCCGCGGACATAGCCCACCTTGCTGGAGACGGTGAGCCGGTCGCGGTTGGCAGTAGTCAGGAGCCTGCCGACCAGGCGCTCGGACTGGCCGAGGCCATAGGCGTCGGCGGTGTCGTAGAGGGTGATGCCGAGGTCGTGGGCGCGGACGAGGGCACTGTACGCCTCGTCCTCGTCCACTCCGGTCCAGCCGACCGGGACGCCGTCGTTGGTAGCGAGGCCGCCGATGGTCCAGCATCCGGCGCCGATCGCCGAGACATGGCCGAGGCCGGGCACGTAGCGCTTCTTCATGGTCGTCTCCTCAGGTTCCGCAGGGGTCCGAGGCGTTGATGGAGCGCCACTCGGAGGTCTGCTCCCAGCGCAGGTACTCCTTGTCGAGGATGGCGGCGAAGTCCTTGGGGATGTTGCGCAGGACGTGCTCGACGCCGCCGGCCATCTTCTTCGAGAGGGCCTTGAACTCGTCTTCCAGTTCGGTGCGCACACGGGCGCCGAGGGCCGCTTCCGCACCTTTCTCGCCGGGCACCGGCGGGGTCTGCTCGATCGCGTCGATCATGCGGCCGAAGACCTGGTAGGCGGCGTACTTGAGGACGATCCGGGCGGCTCGGACGATGCTGCGGGGGTCGCCGTCGAGCATCTTCTCCAGCGACTTGAAGGTGTAGTCCAAAGCGAAGTTCCTGTCGACCCAGAGCTGGGCCCACTGGCTGGCGACGCCGATCCGCCAGTCGGCGAACCGGGAGTCGACCCGGCCCATGGACGGCCGAACCTCGCCGGTGAGCCCGGCAGCCTGGGCCCGCTTGGTGTAGGCGGCCCCGACCAGGCACTCCATGCTGACGAGCATGTAGGAGATGCCGCTGTGCAGGGGCCTGCCGGAGGATGCCCAGGCCACCCACTCCGGGTCCTGGACGCCTTCGACGATCTCCCGGATCGGCAGGTTGGGCATCGGTCGTAGGAGGAGGTCGGTCCGACCCTGGTAGGCGTAGGTGGCTTTCAGCTCCTCGAACGTCATGAGCTGGTCGAAGCTGATGTACGTGAACCTGGTGGGGACACCGAGCGCCGACAGAGTGCGGATGGCGACGGCATTCTGCTCGCCGGTGGTCTCCTTGTTGAACCGCTCCAGGATCGAGTCGACTCCGGACTCGACGCCGAACAGGCAGCGTCGAAGGCCGTGTTGCACGAGCCGGCGCCACATGTCGGCGCGCTCGCGGTGCCAGGCGGTGTCCTGGTCGAGGCGGACGACCTGGTCGACGCGGCAGCTGGTCTCCCATGTGAAGCCCGCGTCGTGGAGGGTGGAGCCCATGTTCAGGGCGCGGGGCACCGCGCCATCGTCGCGGCCGATGAACTCCTCGTCCACCAGGTAGAGCGTCCGGGAGACGTGCGGGTACCTGTCGAAGATGTGCCCCATCTCCTCTAGGAGCCACGGGAAGGCTTCCGGGTGGCTTCCGAACCAGGTCCCCTTGTGGCCGCGCGGGCAGAACGAGCAGTAATTGGTGCAGCCGCGAGAGCCCTCGGCCTGGGCAACGCCCTTGTGCTCGAAAGTGGCTGGCAGGAGGTCCAGCTCGGGGAAGATGTCGTCCTGCGAGTTGCTGACCGGTTTGGCGGTGCGGCGGCGGCTGATGATCGGAGTGCCCTCGCCGCGTGCGGCTCCGTTGTAACCGATGCCGTGGACCTTGTTCAGCGGGATGTCACCGTGCCAGTGGGCGAGGAGGTCTTTGATCGTGGGCTCGCCGGCTCCCCGGGCGACCAGGAGCTTGGGGTAGCGCTCCAGGAGGAGGGCTTCGTTGCGGGCGGTGAGGCTGCCCCCGGCGATCACCATCGGCTGGGATTCGAGGGAGTAGGCGGCGTCCAGCAGCTCGGTCATGAGGTCGTGCTGGCCGAAGGTCGCGCTGATCCCCAGGATGTCCGGCCGGTTCTCGGCCACCGCCATGATGAGGCCGCTCAGCGTGGTGCCGAGCTGCATGTCGAGGAGGGAGACCTCCCCGGTGAGCGTGGACCGGGCGGCCCTGGCCACATCGCTGACACCGAGAGGGAAGCGGGGCAGCGGGAAGTGCTCGGGGTGGTAGAGCGCGGCGAGCAGGACGGTCGGCTTGGTGAAGCGATGGACCGCGGCGTCGTCGAGGTTGGCCAGGGACAGCCAGGAGTCCGGCGTGTCCATCTCGATGTGCCCGGTGATCCAGGTCGGCCAGTAGCGGGTGTCGTGGTTATGGCCCGAGAGGTCGGCCACGACCCAGCGGGCGTCCGGCTGTTCGATCAGCACGAGCCGCCTGTCGAGAGTCCCGGCCACGAGGACCCGGCTGGCGTGGTCGCCGAGGTGTTGGGTGAGGTGGTCGCGGAGCTCGACGGGGTTCACGAGAAGCCGGTCGGTCTCGGTCGCCGAGACGGTCGGGGCCTCGGGCGCGGCGAGCTGCAGGGCTTCGCGCAGGCGATCGATCTGAGGGCGTGTCGTGCGTTCGACGCGGGTGGTCACTGGTGCCTCTCTCCGGAGTCGGCGGGATGAGGGTCACGGAGGCGTGACGGATCGACCCGGCACGGGGATGTTCCGTGCGGGTTGAGAAGGAGGGGGGTTAGGCGGCCGAGAGGATCCGCGCCCGGATGAGCGGGCGGACCTTGTTGACCGAGATGATCTGCCGCAGCACGTTGAGGCGGGCCTGTTCGCGGGCCAGGGGCTGGAGGGCGACCTCGGCCCAGACCCACTTGCCGGTTGAGGTGAGCTGGGCTCCGTGCCGGTTCGCCAGTGCGGCGATGAGCCACAGCCCGCGTCCGGACTGGTCGTCGGGCGCCGCGTGACGGCCGGACGGCAGGGCCGCACTGCTGTCCTGGACCCCGATGGTCACCATCCGGGTCCGGGTGTTCAGCTGGAGGGTGAGCACGATGGTGTCCGCGGTGGTGTGCTCGACGGCGTTCGTAACCAACTCGGAGGCGATCAGGTTCAAGTTGTCGTGCGCCTCTTCGCTCATGGAGATCCAGGCCCGGATCGTGTGGCCGACCAGGTCCCTGCTCTTGGGAACCGACTCGTTGACACGGGGCAGGGCGAATCGGCGGAAACGCACGCTCATGACGCAACACCTCGGGCGGGGATCGATGGCATGGCCGTGTTTGAACCTGGGAAGAGCCACCCAGCCAGGGCTTTCGGCCCTGGACGACTGACGTACAGTCAATGCCACGTCACCGTCCGCGAATAGGTGCCAGCCTGTATGCCGCTTGTGAGCCAGTTGTAGGCCGACTTGTAGTCCAGGGAAGGGGCGCCGTGTCGGAAGATGTCTCCACTGGCGAGATGATCAAAAGGGCACGTAGCGCAAGGGGCTGGTCGCAGGAGCGTCTCGCCATCGAACTGGGAAAGGTCGAGGGCAGAGGAGAGAAGGGGCCGGGACGCGGACAGGTTTACCGATGGGAGAAGCAGGGGCGGGCACCGAAGTACTGGTGGCCGTTTCTCTGTGAGGTGCTTGGGTTCAGCTCATCTGATGATGCGCCTGCGACGCAGGTTGACGTGCCCGAGGGTGGTGTGGGCGATACCGTGAGCTCAGTCCTCGCGCTGGGAAGGAGCGAAGTGCTTCGCCGGGAATTCATGGCCTCCTCCAGCGGCTATGCGCTCGCGGCCCTTGGCCTGCCCGATCTGGACAGCATCACCCGCAGGGTGACGGCCAACTCCGGTGCGACGGTCCGGGTCGGCCAGGGTGAAGTCCTTGCTGTCCGGCAGATGGTCAAGTCGCTCGGTGACGCGGCGGCGGAACTCGGCGGCGGTCATGCGCGGCACCTTGCCGTCCAGTACCTCGTGGAGAACGTCAGTCCATGGCTGGACGGCGCCTGGTCCGAGTCCGTCGGGCGCGGACTCTTCGCCGGGGCCGCCCAGTTGACCCACCTCATCGGATGGATGGCTCAGGACGAGGGCAACCATGGCGTCGCCCAGAAGTACTACGCGCATTCGTACCGGCTGGCCGCCGAGGCCGGCGACGCGGAACTCGCGGCCACCGCGCTCCGCGGCCTCGCCGTGCAGGCCATCGATCTCGGCTACCGGGCCGCCGCTGTGCGGATCGCGGAGGAGTGCGTTGACCAGGCGAAACGCCTGGACGACCCGAAAGCCCTCGCCTACTACGAGACCACCCTCGCCGACGCCGCGGCCCAGGACGGTGATCGGACCACGGCCACCCGCTTCCTCGGCACGTCCCAGCGGCACATCGAGCGATCCTCGCCGACGCCCGGCGACTCCTGGGCGAGCCACTTCAGCATCGGTCGCTGGGCTCACCATTCGGGGATGATCCTCGCCCAACTCGGCGACTACGAAGCGGCCCAGGAGCATCTCCAAGTCGCCCTGGACGTTCACGGTCTCGACCGGCGCCGTAGCCATGCGATCGTTCTGGCCGACCTGGGGGCGGTGCAGGTCCGCCAGGAGAACTACGGAGCCGCCCTGTCGACGTGGTGTGAGTTCCTCGTGCTGGCCGAAGGCCTCCGATCGGTGAAGGTGGACGACGCCGTGACGGACATGCGCGCCCGCCTTGCGCGCATTCGGACCGTCCACGGCGCTACGGAACTGGACGAGCGGGCCGCCTTGTTCCTCGCAGGGCGTTCGGTCTGAAGGCCTGCGGTCAACAGGGTCGCCGCAAGGACTCCGTTGCCGGCCGGATCGACCTGGGCCGGCTCGGGCGGCCCTGGGAGGACGTGCTTTCGACGTCCGTGACGAGGGCGTGGTTCGGCTCTCACCGTTCGTGCGGAGCCACATCAAGCTGCTCGGCCGGTGCTCCTTTCAGCTCCCTGTGTGACTACTGCGGAGCCCGGGCGCTGTGCTCCGGATTACCGGGCGCCGCGGTCGGGGGTTGGGGTGCGCGGTCGTAGGCGCTCTCCCTGCGGTCCGAACATGATCAGGTATTCGACCGGTCCGCCGGGGCCGGCGTTCGCGACTCCGTGGGCGGTGCGGGTGTCGAACTCGGCCACGTCCCCGGCGCTCAGGACGAGGTCCTGCTCGCCGAGTGCCAGCCACAGCCGTCCGTACAGGACGCACAGCCATTCGTACCCGTCGTGGGAGACCTGCCGCGGCCGCGCCGGGGGTGCGTCGACGGCGGGGAGGACGTGCTTGTGAGCGTGCAGGCCCCCGACGTAGCGGGTCAGCGGTAGCACCGCCTTGTCGCCGCCGGAGCGAGGCGGCGCCGGGGCGCGCGGTCCGGTCGCCGCGGGTGCGGTGCCGGCCAGCTCGTCCAGGGAGACGCCGTACGCCTTCGCGAGTTGCAGCAGCACCTCCAGGGTCGGCTTGCGCCGGCCGGTCTCGATCCGCGACAGCGTGCTCAGCGAGATGCCGGTCGCGCGGCTGACGCCGGTGAGTGTGGTGCCGTGCCGCTCGCGCGCGGTCCGCAACCGGGGGCCCATGGCCGCCAGCGTGTCGGCTGTGCCGTCGTCCGTCACCGTCGCCCCGCTCCCTGCGGCCGCGCCGCCTTCACCGCCCTGTCCTGCCAGTTTGCCACGATGGCAAGGGTGTTCGCGTCGCGCGGCCGCCGCGCCGCATGATCGGCGGGTACCCGCGGCAGCCCGTGAACCGAGGAGAAGCGATGCACCAGCCCGCGCCGTCCACCGACCTGCGCCACCGCACCATCGAGGCACCCGCCGGGCGCCTGCACCTGGTCGAGCAGGGCACCGGACCACTGGTCCTGCTCGTCCACGGCTTTCCCGAGTCCTGGTACTCCTGGCGCCGCCAACTCCCGGCCCTCGCGGCGGCGGGGTACCGGGCCGTGGCGCTCGACGTACGCGGCTACGGCCGCTCCTCCAAGCCGGCCGCGACGGACGCCTACCGGATGCTCGACCTGGTGGAGGACAACGTCGCCCTGGTGCGCGCCCTGGGCGAGGAGAGGGCGGTGGTCGTCGGGCATGACTGGGGCTCCAACATCGCGGCGGCCTCCGCCCTGCTCCACCCCGAGGTCTTCCGCGCCGTCGCACTGCTGAGCGTCCCCTACGCGCCGCCCGGCGGCCCCCGCCCCGCCGACGTCTTCGCTCAGATGGGCGGCGACCAGGAGTTCTACGTCTCGTACTTCCAGGAGCCCGGCCGGGCCGAGGCGGAGATGGAGCCCGACCTCCGGGGCTGGCTCGCGGGCTTCTACGCGGCCATGTCCGCCGACACCATGCCCGCCCGGGGCGAGCCCGACCCGCACTTCGTGGCCCGCGCCGGCGGCCGGCTGCGCGACCGCTTCCCCGGCGGCAGGCTGCCCGCCTGGCTGACCGAGGACGATCTCGACGTGTACGCCGGGGAGTTCGAGCGCACCGGTATGACCGGGGCCCTCAACCGCTACCGCGCCATGGACCGCGACTGGGAGGACCTCGCCCAGTACGCCGGAGCCCCGATCAGGCAGCCGTCCCTGTTCATCGGCGGTGCCCTGGACGCTTCCACGACCTGGATGGCCGACGCGATCGAGGCCTACCCGACCACCCTCCCCGGCCTGGCCTCCGCCCACATCCTGGACGGCTGCGGGCACTGGATCCAGCAGGAGCGCCCCGAGGAGGTCAACCGCCTGCTGACCGCCTGGCTCGCCTCCCTCCAGGACTGAATCGGCGGGCGAGCCAGCTGCCCCCGGCGCGAGCGGGCCGGTCACCTTGGCGCCGGCCTGTCGGCCGCGCACCAGTCGCGATCCGGCCTGGATGTTCCTCAACCCCTGTGCAGTACTTGGCCGTTGTGGCCTCCTCCGAGGTCGTGACCCGGTCCTGCGCGGTCGTCGGGCCGCCGACCCCGGCGCTGTTGCGGCACGCTCCGGGTCCGACCCGGAGCGCGCCGGAGTGGCGGTCTGCGGGTGTCCGCCCATGGATGGTCGTGGCTCGGACGCTTCGGGCGGCCCTCCGGGCGGCCCGCCGCGAGGTGCCCGGTATGTCGGGTATGTGCGGTCCCCTTCGGGGTTCAGCAACGCACGATCATGAACCCCCGGGACGGGTTCCGGTGGTGTGCGGGCGGGCGCATCCTCGTGGGGCGGGCATCGGCGTCGAGGTGGCGGCCGGGATCTCCCGCGACCGAACTCGCCGGTTCAAGGGCGGACCCAGGGCGACGACCCGGTGGTCCGTCGGGGCCTTCCGGTGGTCGGCCGTCTGATTCTCACTGCGGGGGGCATCGATGATGGACAGTGCTGGTTGTCGTGGCGGGCGTGAGCTCCCGGCGCGTGCGGTCGCGGTGGTCGGGGTCGGCTGCCGGTTCCCGCAGGCGGACGGGCCGGAGGCGTTCTGGCGGCTGCTGCGCGGCGGTGGTGACGCGGTGGTCGGGCGGCGGGGCGGCCGGGGCCCGGCGCGCGGGGGGTTCCTGGACGGGGTGGACGGATTCGACCCCGAGTTCTTCGGCATCTCACGGCGTGAGGCCGTGGCGATGGACCCGCAGCAGCGACTGGCCCTCGAACTGGCGTGGGAGGCGCTGGAGGACGCCAGGACCCTGCCGGGCGCCCTGGAGGGCAGCCGGACGGGCGTGTTCCTGGGGGTGATCGCGGACGACTACGCGACGCTGCTGCACGGGCTGGGCCCCGACGCGGTGACCGGGCACACCCTGACCGGGCTGCAGCGCGGGGTGACCGCCAACCGGATCTCGTACACGCTGGGCCTGCACGGTCCGAGCCTGGTGGTGGACACCGGCCAGTCGTCCTCGCTGGCCGCCGTGCACCTGGCGTGCGCGAGCCTGCGCAGCGGCGAGTCCGAGCTGGCGCTGGCCGGCGGGGTGAGCCTGGTCCTCGCGCCGGAGAGCACCCGGGCGCTGGAGCGGGCCGGAACGCTGTCGCCGGACGGGCGCTGCTTCACCTTCGACGCCCGCGCCAACGGCTACGTCCGCGGTGAGGGCGGCGGGGTGGTGGTGCTCAAGCTGCTGGAGGCCGCCGTCCGGGACGGCGACCGCATTCACGCCGTCATCCGCGGCAGCGCCCTGAACAACGACGGCGCGACGCAGACGCTGCCGACCCCGGGCCGGGCGTCGCAGGAGCGGGTGCTCCTGGAGGCCTGCGTCGACGCGGGCGTCGAGCCGGGCGAGGTCCAGTACGTCGAGCTGCACGGTTCGGGGACGCGGGCCGGCGACCCGGTCGAGGCCGCGGCGCTCGGTGCGGCGCTGGGCTCGGTGCGCGGCGAGGGCGATCCGCTGCTGGTCGGATCGGTGAAGACGAACATCGGCCATCTGGAGGGCGCGGCGGGGATCGCCGGGTTCATCAAGACCGTCCTGTGCCTGGCCGAGCGCGAGCTCGTGCCCAGCCTGAACCACGTCGGGCCCGGCGAGCGGGTCCCGCTCGACGAGCTGCGGCTGCGGGTGAACACCGAGGCCGGGGCCTGGCCCTCGCCGCACGGTCAACTGGTCGCCGGAGTCAGCTCGTTCGGGATCGGCGGCACCAACTGCCATGTGATCCTGTCGGATTGGCCGGGCGTGGACGCAGCCGACACGGCCCCCGAGGAGAAGGAGGAGGCCGGGGCGCTGCCCTGGGTCCTGTCCGGGCGGGACGAGCCCGCGCTGCGCGACCAGGCCGAACGGCTGCGCGCCCATCTGGCGGCGCGTCCGGCGCTCGGGGCGGCCTCGGTGGGCCGGTCGCTGGCCGTCACCCGCACCGCGTTCGAGCACCGCTGCGTGGTCGTCGCGGACGACCGGGACGGCTTCCTCGCCGAACTCGCGGACCGGGCGGCCGGGCGGCCGTCGGCGGTCGTGGTGGAGGGCCGGCACGAGGGGCCGCCGGTGCGGCCGGTCTTCGTCTTCCCCGGCCAGGGCTCGCAGTGGACGGGCATGGCGGCGGAGCTGATCGAGACCTCCCCGTTCTTCGCCGAGCGGATCGACGAGTGCGCCGAGGCCCTCCGCCCGTACGTGGACTGGTCGTTGGCCGATGTCCTGCGCGGGGCCTCCGGTGCGCCGCCGCTGGAGGGCGACGAGGTGGTCCAGCCCGCACTGTGGGCCGTGATGGTGTCGCTGGCCGCGCTGTGGCGCTCGGCCGGGGTGGAGCCGGCCGCCGTGGTGGGGCACTCGCAGGGCGAGATCGCCGCCGCCACCGCCGTGGGCGCGCTGTCGCTCCGGGACGGTGCGCGGATCGTGGCCCTGCGCAGCCGGGTACTGAACCGGATCGCGGGCGGTGGCGGCCTGTTGTCGGTGGACCTCCCGGCCGAGCGGGTGGAGCGGGACCTCGCGGCGGCCGAGCTCGCGGGAGTCGACCGCGCGGCGGTCGGCGGCCCCGGGCTGTCGGTCGCGGCGGTCAACGGCCCGGCGCACACGGTGGTGGCGGGGCCGGCGGCCGCGCTCGACGCGCTGGCCGCCCACTACGGGCAGCGGGTGCGCACCCGGCGGATCCCGATCGACTACGCCTCGCACAGCGCGGCCGTCGAGGAGCTTCGGGACGGCCTGCTCACCGCCTTCGCCGGGATCGCCCCGCGCTCCACCGGCGTGCCGTTCCACTCGACCGTCACCGCCGGACCGGTCGACACCGCCGAACTGGGCCCCGGGTACTGGTTCCGCAACCTGCGCGAGCCGGTGCGGTTCGGGCCGGTCGTCGAGCGCCTGCTGGACGCGGGCCACTCGACCTTCCTGGAGATCAGCCCGCACCCGGTGCTGGCGATGGGCGTCCGGCAGGCGATCGACCTGTACGGCGGGGACGGCGCCGCGCTGAGCACGCTCCGGCGCGGCCACGGCGGCCGCCGGCGGTTCCTCACGGCGGCGGCCGAGGCCTTCGTCCGGGGCGTCCCGGTCGACTGGTCCGCGCTGCTGCCCGCCTCGGCGCCGCTCGCCGACCTGCCGACGTACCCGTTCCAGCGCCGCTCCTACTGGCCGTCCGGGATGCCGGGGGCCACCGGGAGCGAGCGGGCGGACGAGGGGACGCAGACGCTGGCCCCGGCCCCGGCCCCGGCCCCGGCGCCGGTTCCGGGCCTGGACGGGCGGTCGGTCCTGGAGCTGGTCCGGAGCCTGACCGCCGTCGTGCTGGGCACGGGCTCGGCCGCCGACGTCCGGCCCGGGCGGACGTTCCGCGAGATGGGCCTGGACTCGGCCATGACGCTCGAACTGCGCGACCGGTTGGCGGCCGCGACGGGGCTGAACCTGGAGAGCACCGTCCTGTACGACCACCCGAGCCCGGCCGCCCTGGCCGCCGCGATCGGCGCGCTGAAGGCGAACGACGAGGCAGACAAGGACAACGAGGCCGAGCCGGAGCCCGACAACGACGGCAACGAAGGCAAGGCCGGAAACGACGACGAGGCCGACGACCCCGTGGTCATCGTCGGCATGGCCTGCCGCTTCCCCGGCGGGGTGCGCTCGCCCGAGGACCTGTGGGACCTGGTCGAGGCCGGCACCGACGCCATCGGCGACTTCCCCGACGACCGGGGCTGGGACCTGGCGGCGCTCCACCACCCGGACCCGGACCGGGCCGGCACCTCCTACGTCCGCCGGGGCGGCTTCGTCCGGGACGTCCCGGACTTCGACGCGGAGTTCTTCGGGATCAGCCCGCGCGAGGCCCTCGCCATGGACCCGCAGCAGCGGCTCCTGCTGGAGGTCGCCTGGGAGGCGCTGGAGCGGGCCGGGATCGACCCCACCGCGCTGAAGGGCAGCCGGACCGGCGTGTTCGCCGGGGCGATGCACTCCGGCTACGGGCCGAGCATGGAGGCGGCCGGGCCCGGCGTCGCGGGGCACCTGCTGACGGGCACCAGCGTGAGCGTGGTCTCCGGGCGGGTCGCGTACGTCCTCGGGCTGAACGGGCCCGCGCTGACGGTGGACACCGCGTGCTCGGCGTCGCTGGTCGCGCTGCACCAGGCGGTGCGGTCGGTCCGGGCCGGGGAGTGCTCGCTCGCCCTGGCCGGCGGGGTCACCGTCATGGCGACGCCCGGCATGTTCGTGGAGCTGTCCCGCCAGCGGGTGCTGGCCGCCGACGGCCGCTGCAAGGCGTTCTCCGCCGGGGCGGACGGCACCGGCTGGGGCGAGGGCGCGGGCATGGTCGTGGTCGAGCGGCTCTCGGACGCCCGCCGCCACGGCCACCCGGTCCTGGCGGTCGTGGCCGGCAGCGCCGTCAACTCCGACGGCGCCTCCAACGGGCTGTCCGCGCCCAGCGGCGTCGCCCAGCAGCGCGTGATCGAGGACGCGCTCGCCGACGCCGGGCTCGCGCCGCGGCAGGTCGACGCCGTGGAGGCGCACGGGACCGGCACCGCCCTGGGCGACCCGATCGAGGCCAACGCCCTGCTGGCCGCGTACGGGCAGGGCCGGGAGCGGCCGCTGTGGCTCGGGTCCCTCAAGTCCAACATCGGGCACGCCCAGGCCGCGGCGGGCGTCGGCGGCGTGATCAAGATGGTCCAGGCGCTCCGGCGGGGCGCGCTGCCCGCCACGCTGCACGCCGACGAGCCGTCCCCGCACGTGGACTGGACGGCCGGCTCGGTGGCCCTGCTCGACCGGGCCCGGCCCTGGCCGGAGACCGGGGAGCCCCGGCGCGGCGGCGTCTCCTCGTTCGGGATCAGCGGCACCAACGCGCACGTGATCCTGACCGAGCCGCCGGCCGGGCAGCAGGCCGGGCAGCCGACCGGGCCCGGGGCGGCGGGAGAACCGGCGGCACCGCCCGTGGTGCCGGTCGTGCTGTCGGCCCGCACCCCGGAGGCGCTGCGGGAGCGGGCCCGCGGGCTGGCCGACGGGCCGCTCGACCCGGTCGCCGCCGCGCCGGCCCTGACCGCCCGGACCTCCTGGGACGAGCGTGCCGTGGTGGTCGCCGCCGACCGGCCGGAGGCCGAGCGGGCGCTGGCGGCGCTGGCCCGCGCCGAGGAGGCCCCCGGCCTGGTCACCGGCCGGGTCGGCGAGCCCGGCCGGACCGTCCTGGTCTTCCCCGGCCAGGGCGGCCAGTGGCGCGGGATGGCGGCGCGACTCGCCGCCGAGAGCCCGGTGTTCGCGGCCCGCCTGGCCGAGTGCGAGCGGGCGCTCGCGCCGTACGTCGACTGGTCGTTGGCCGACGTCCTGGCCGATGGCCGGGCCGAAACCCGGACGGACGCCCCGGCCGAGGCCCGGACGGACGCCGCGTCCGACGCCCGGACCGGCGCGCCGACCGGCGCGTCCCCGCTCGACCGGATCGACGTCGTGCAGCCCGCGCTGTGGGCGGTGATGGTGTCGCTGGCCGAGCTGTGGCGGGAGGCCGGGGTCGTCCCGGACGCCGTGGTCGGCCACTCCCAGGGCGAGCTCGCCGCCGCCGTGGTGGCCGGGGCGCTCTCCCTGGAGGACGGCGCCCGCGCCATCGCGCTGCGCAGCCGCCTGGCCGTCGACCTGATGGGCCGGGGGGCGATGGCCGTCGTCCCGCTGCCCGCCGCGCGGGTGCGGGAGCGCCTCGGCGCGCTGAGCATCGCCGCGGTCAACGGACCGGCCGTCACCGCCGTGGCCGGCGCCCCGGACGCGATCGCCGCCCTGGTCGACGGGTACCGGGCCGAGGGCGTCAACGCCCGGGTGATCCCGGCGGCCTTCGCCTCGCACTGCCCGGCGGTCGAACCGATCCGGGCGGAGCTCCTGGCCGGGCTGGCGCCGCTGACGCCGCGCGGCGGCGGGATCGCGCTGATGTCCTCGGTCACCGCCGACTGGCAGGACGGCGCCGGGCTGGACGCGGCCTACTGGTACCGGAACCTGCGGCACACCGTGCGCTTCCAGGAGGCCGTCGAGGCGCTCGTCGCCTCCGGCCACACCACCTTCGTCGAGGTCGGCCCGCACCCGGTGCTGGGCGGCAGCATCGGCCAGATCCTGGAGGAGGCCGGTGTCGACGGGATCGTCACCGGCTCGCTGCGCCGCGACGACGGCGGCCTGCGCCGCTTCCTCACCTCCGCCGCCGAGGCCCACGTCCGCGGTCTGCCCGTCGCCTGGGAGCGCCTCACCGGTGCGGCGGCCGGCCACGTCGACCTGCCCACCTACCCCTTCCAGGGCCGCCGCTACTGGCTCACCGGAGCGGCCGGGCCGACCGGCACGGCCGACCTCGGCCAGGCGCCGGCCGAGCACCCCCTGCTCGGCGCGGCCGTCGAACTCGGCGACGGCGAGACGGTGTTCACCGGACGGCTGTCGGCCCGCAGCCACCCCTGGCTGGCCGACCACGTCCTCGCCGGGACGGTCGTCGTGCCGGGCACGGCCTTCCTGGAGCTGGCCCTGCACGCGGGAGCGAAGGCCGGGACGGCGCGGATCGAGGAACTGACCGTCGCCACCCCGATGGAACTGCCCGCGGACGGCGCCGTCGACCTGCGCGTACGGGTGTCCGGCGCGGACGGCGACGGGCTGCGGACCTGCCGGATCTCGGGCCGGGCGACCGGCGGCGGCGAGTGGATCGAGCACGCCACCGGCACCCTGAGCGCCGACCACATCCCTGCCCCGGCCCCGCTCCGGAACCGGGCCGCCACCGATTGGCCGCCGACCGGCGCGACGCCGGTGCCGGCGACCCGGATGTACGAGGACCTCGCCCTGCGCGGTCACCAGCCCGGGCCGGCCTTCCAGGGCCTGCGGGCCGCCTGGCGGGGCGCCGGCGGCGAGCAGTACGCCGAGGCCGTCCTGCCCGAGCCGGCGGAGGCCGACGCCGGGTCCTACCGGCTGCACCCCGCCCTGCTCGACGCCTCCCTGCACGGTCTGATCGCCGCCGCCCCGGGCCACGAGGGGCGGCCCGTACAGCCGGTGCGCTGGCGCGGAGTGTCCCTGACGGCCGCTCCGGCCGGCGGCCGGACGTTCCTGCGGGTGCAGGCCGGGCCCGCCTCGGACGGCGGCCTCCCGCTGGCCCTGCTCGACGCCTCGGGGGAGCCGGTGGGGCTGGTCGAGGCGGTGGAGCTGCGCCCGGTCGCGGCGGGACGCCCCGCCGACCCGGCCGCCGCCGCGCGCGACTCGCTGTTCGCCCTCGGCTGGGAACCGCTGCGGGAGTCGGTGCCGGAGCCGGTGTCGTTGCCGGCCGGCCCGTTGCCGGCCGGCCCGTTGCCGGTCGTCCCGTGGGACGCCCTCGACCCGGACGCACTGCTCGCGGCGGCCGACCCGGACACGCCCACCGTGGTGGACTGCCCGACCGGACCGACCGGACCGACCGGACCGCACGGACAGCAGGACGCCACCGACCCGGCGACGGCGGCCAGGACCGCCGTCCACCGCACCCGGGACCTGCTCGCCCGGTGGCTCGCCGAGGACCGGCTCGCCGGGTCCCGCCTGGTGCTGGTCACCCGGGGCGCGGTCGCCGTACGGCCCGGCGAGACCGTCCGGGACCTCGCCCAGGCGGCGGTCTGGGGCCTGGTGCGCACCGCCCAGGTCGAGCACCCGGGCCGGTTCACCCTGGTCGACCTGGCCCCCGGCACCACCGTGCCCGAAGGCACTCCCGCGACCGAAAGCACTCCCGCGACCGAAGGCGCCCCCGAGGTCCCGGCCGCCGTACTGACCCCGGAGGAGAACCAGCTGGCCGTCCGCGACGGCGCCGTCCTGGTGCCCCGGCTGGTGTCCGCCGTGGGCGATCCCGCGCTGCGGCCCCCCGAGGACGCGGCGGCCTGGCACCTGGACATCCCCGAGCGCGGCACCCTCACCGGCCTGGAGCTGCGACCCTGCCCCGAGGCCGCCGCCGAGCCCGGCCCCGGCCGGGTCCGGGTCGCGGTCCGCGCCGCCGGGCTGAACTTCCACGACGTCCTGGGCGCGCTCGACATGCACCCCGGCGATCCGGGCCCGCTCGGCCTGGAGGGCGCGGGCGTGGTCACCGCGACCGGGCCCGGGGTCACCGGCCTGGCCGTCGGCGACCGGGTGACGGGCCTGTTCCCGGCGGCGTTCGGCACGGTGGCCCAGGCCGACCACCGCACCCTGGTCAGGATCCCGGACGACTGGTCCTTCACCCGGGCCGCCGCCGTGCCGGTCGCCCACCTGACCGCCCTGCACGCCCTGGTCGAACTGGGCGGCGTGGGCGCGGGGGACCGGGTGCTGGTCCACGCCGGGGCGGGCGGCGTCGGCCTGGCCGCCGTCCAGCTGGCCCGGCACCTGGGCGCGGAGGTCTTCGCGACCGCGAGCCCCGCCAAGTGGCCCGCGCTGCGCGCCCTCGGCCTCGACGACGACCACCTCGCCTCCTCCCGCGAGCCCGGCTTCGGCGCCCGCTTCGGTGCCGGCCCGAGTGCCGGCCCGGGTGCGGGCCCCGACGCGGGCGACCGGCGGATGGCGCTCGTCCTGAACTCGCTGACCGGCGAGCTCGTCGACGAGTCGCTGCGGCTGCTGCGTCCCGGCGGGCTCCTGGTCGAGCTCGGCCGGACCGAACAGCGCGACCCCGCCGAGGTGGCCGCCGCGCACCCCGGCGTGCGCTACCGGGCGTTCAACCTGCTCCAGCTGCCGCCCGAGCACCTCGCCCGCCTGCTGGAGCGGACGGTCGAGCTGTTCGCCCGGGGCGCGTTCGGCTGGCCCGCCGTCACCGACCTGGACGTCCGGCGGGCGCCCGAGGCCTTCGGGCTGCTGCGCCAGGGCACCCACGTCGGCAAGGTCGTGCTCACCGTCCCGCCGGTCCTCGACCCGGACGGAACCGTCCTGATCACCGGTGGGACGGGCGCCATCGGCCGGGCCGTGGCTCGGCACCTGGTCACCGGGCACGGCGCCCGGCGGCTGCTGCTGGCCGGCCGCCGGGGAGGCGATGCGCCGGGAGCCGCCGAGCTGGCGGCCGAACTGACCGCGCTCGGCGCCGAAGTGGCGTTCGCGGCCGTGGACGTCGCCGACCGGGCCGCCGTCGCCGCGATGATCGCGGCGGTCCCCGCCCGGCACCCGCTGACCGCCGTGATCCACGCCGCCGGCGTGGTGGACGACGCGCCCGTCGCCTCGCTCACCCCCGCGCGGATCGACCGGGTGATGCGGGTCAAGGCCGACGGCGCCTGGCACCTGCACGAGCTGACCGCCGGTCACCCGCTCACCGCCTTCGTCCTGGTCTCCTCGGTGATGGGGACGCTCGGCGGCGCCGGCCAGGGCGGCTACACCGCCGCCAACGCCTTCCTCGACGGGCTCGCCCGGCACCGCCGCGCCCAGGGCCTGCCCGCCCTCGCGCTGGCCTGGGGCCTGTGGGGCGACCCGGACGGCATGCTGGGCGCCCTCGGCGACGCCGACCGCGCCCGCTTCGCCCGGGCCGGGCTGGTGGAGATCGACCCAGGGCACGGCCTGGCCCTGCTGGACGCGGCGCTGCCGTCACCGCACGCCGTCCTGGTGCCCGCCCGGCTCGACCGCGAGGTCCTGCGCGACCTCGGACCGGACCTCCCGCCGGTGCTGCGCGAGGTCGTGGCGTCCGCCGGGGCGGGGCGGGGCGGGAACGGCCCGACGCCACGGCGGCACCGCCCGCTGCGCGAGGAGCTGGGCGGCCTGACCGCCGGTGAACGCGCCGACGCCCTGGCCGACCTGGTCCGGACCCACATGGCCGCCGTCCTCGGCTCCCGGCCCGAGGCGATCCCGGACGACCGGCCGTTCGGCGAGCTCGGCTTCGACTCGCTCACCTCGGTCGAGTTCCGCAACCGCCTCGGCACGGCGACGGGGCTGAAGCTCCCGCTCACCCTGCTGTTCGAGGCGCCGACGCTGCCCGAGCTGGTCGCCGTCCTGGACGCCGGGATCGCCCCGCCCGTCCACGAGACCGGGCCGGCTCAGGGAATCGAGCCCGAGCCGGCCGCCGGGGAGTGCGGCGAGGACGCGACGGCCCTCGACGAGGACGTGGCGGCCCTCGTCGAGGCCGCGACCGCCGAGGAGCTCCTCGACTTCATCGACCGCGAGCTCATCTGACCCCGGTCCGCCGCCCCACCCCCCCACCCCCTACGACCACGAGCCCACCAGATCCCCACGGAGGACCGATCCGTCATGGCATCAGCATCGGACGAGAAGCTGCTCGGATACCTCAAGCGCCTCACCCTCGACCTGCACGAGGCGCGCGGGCGCCTGCGCGAGCTGGAGGAGGGGGAGCGGGAGCCGATCGCGATCGTCGGCATGGCGTGCCGGTACCCGGGCGGGGTCGACTCGCCCGACGCGCTGTGGCGGCTGCTGGCCGAGGGCGGGGAGAGCGTCGGCGCGTTCCCCCGTGACCGGGGCTGGGAGGAGGGGCTGTACGACCCCGAGGGCGGCGGCCGGAGCCTGACCGGTTCCGGCGGATTCCTGTACGACGCGGCCGAGTTCGACGCCGGCTTCTTCGGGATCAGCCCGCGTGAGGCGCTGGCCATGGACCCGCAGCAGCGGCTGCTGCTGGAGACCGCCTGGCGGGCCTTCGAGGACGCCGGGATCGACCCGGAGTCGGTGCGCGACACCGAGACCGGGGTGTTCGCGGGCCTGTCGAACCTCGACTACGGGCTGGGGCGCGGCGAGGTGCCCGAGGAGGCCGAGGGCTTCCTGACCACCGGGGCGGTGGGCGGCGCGGCGTCCGGCCGGATCTCGTACACGCTCGGCCTGCGCGGTCCGGCGATCACCGTGGAGACGGCCTGTTCGTCCTCGCTGGTCGCGCTGCACCTGGCCGTCCGGTCGCTGCGCGGCGGCGAGTGCGCGATGGCGCTGGCGGGCGGGGCGACGGTCATGTCCACCCCGCAGCTGTTCACCGAGTTCACCAGGATGCAGGGCGTGGCGCCGGACGGCAGGTGCCGCCCGTTCTCGGCCGGGGCCGGCGGCAGCGGGCTCTCCGAGGGCGTGGGCGTGCTGCTGCTGGAACGGCTGTCGGACGCGCGGCGGCACGGCCACCCGGTGCTGGCCGTGGTGCGCGGCAGCGCGGTGAACCAGGACGGTGCCAGCAACGGCTTCACCGCGCCGAGCGGGTCCGCGCAGCAGCGGGTCATCCGGCAGGCGCTGGCGGACGCGCGGCTGTCGCCCGGCGACGTCCAGGTGGTGGAGGCGAGCAGCACCGGCACGGAGCTCGGCGACCCGATCGAGGCGCGCGCCCTGCTGGCCGCCTACGGGCAGGACCGGGACCGGCCGCTGCGGCTGGGCTCGTTGAAGCCCAACATCGGGCACTCCCAGGCGGCGGCGGGCGTCGCCGGGGTGATCAAGACGGTGCTGTCGATGCGTCACGACACGCTCCCCGCCACCCTGTACGCGGACGAGCCCACCCCGCACGTCGACTGGTCGGCGGGCGCGGTCGAGCTGGTCGCCGAGCGGGCCGCCTGGCCGGGGACGGCCGGGCCCAGGCGGGCCGGGGTGTCCTCGCAGGGCATCAGCGGCACCAACGCCCACGTGATCATCGAGGAGGCCCCGGCCGCCTTGGAGGCCGGGGAGGTCGGGGACGGGGAGGCCGGTCCGGGCGGGCCGCGGCTGCTGACCCTGTCCGCCAAGTCGCCGGCCGCGCTCGCCGAACTCGCCGACCGCTACACCGAGTTGCTCGCGGACGGCGGGCCGGGCGCGGCCGGCGGGTCCGGCTTGGCGGCGGTCTGCCGGGCCACCGGCCTCGGCCGGGCGCACTTCCCGCACCGGCTGACGGCCGTCGCCTCCTCGGCCGCCGAGCTGCGGGACCTCCTCCTGCGGACCCGCCGGGAGGAGGAGCCGCCGCCCGGGGTCCGGGTCGGCACCCGGACCCCGGAGGGCGGCCGGGGCCCGGTGTTCCTCCTCACCGGCGCCACCGGCCCCCTGGCCGGGCCGGACGCCGAGGCGGTCGCCGTCCTGGCCGAGGCCGAGCCGGTCTTCCGCCGCGCCCTGGACCAGTGCGCCGAGGCGCCCGGCGGCCGGCTCTCGCCGTTCGCCGTCGGCTACGCGCTCGCCGAGCTGTGGCGCTCGTGGGGCGTGCGGCCCGCCGCCGTCCTCGGCCACGGCACCGGCGAGCTGGTGGCCGCGTGCGTCACGGGCACGATGAGCCCGGAGGACGCGCTGGTGGCGGCCCGTACGGTCCGGAACGCGGCCGCGCCGGAGACGGCCGGGCCGGACGCCGCCGGGTCGGAGCGGTTCGCCGCCGGCCTCGCCGCGCTGCTGCGGGACGGCCACCGCACCTTCGTCGAGCTCGGGCCCGCCTCGCCGCTGCTCGACGAGGTCCGGGCGGCCGGGCACACCGCGGTCCTGCCGTCGCTGCGCCCGGGGGAGGACGCCCGGCGCACCCTCCTCGACAGCCTCGGCGCGCTCTACACCCGGGGCGCGCGGATCGACTGGGCGCGCGTGCACGGCGAGCCCGCCGGGCCGCCGGTGCGCCTGCCCGGGTACCCGTTCCAGCGCGAGCGCTACTGGCTCTGGACCGGTGCCCCGCGCCGCACCGGGGCACCGGCACCGGAGGGGTCGCTGGTCGCGCAGGTACGGCTGGTCGGCCCCGACGGTACGCCGGTGGCGCTCGCCGACGGCGTGCGCCTGGAGGCGGTGCTGGACGCCCTGCCGCCCACCGCGCCCGTGACGGAGCCGCCCGCGACGCAGGGACCCGCCGAGGACGTCGTCGAGCTGGTGGCCGGCATCGTCGGCCGGGCGCGCGGCGCGGCCGTCACCGGCGACGACCGGGAGCTGCCGCTGCGGCGCCTGGCCGTCGACTCGCTGATCGCGATGGACATCCGGCAGACCCTCGCCCGGCGGCTCGGCGTGGACCTGCCGCTGCGCGACCTGCTGGACGGCCGCGGCGTCACCGCGATCGCCGACGCCGTCCGGGCCGCACGCGGCGACACCGACGGCAGCGGTAGCGGCGCTGAAGCCCGACGACCCGGGACGGCGCTGGTCGCCGACCCGGCGGCCCGCCACGAGCCGTTCCCGCTCACCGACCTCCAGCAGGCCTACCTGGTCGGCCGGACCGATGCCTTCGAGCTCGGCAACGTCTCCACCTCCTTCCTGGTCGAGGTGGACCTGACCGACACCGACCCGGACCGGCTGGCCGCCTCCTTCCGGCAGCTCGTCGACCGGCACGACATGCTCCGCGCGGTCGTCTCCCGGGACGGGCACCAGCGGGTGCTCGCCGAGGTCCCCGAGTACCGGATCGCCACCGTCGACCTGCGGGCCTGCGACCCGGTCGAACGGGAGCGCCGGCTGGCCGCGATCCACCGGGAGATGCGGGACCAGGTCTTCGACACCGAGGCCTGGCCGCTGTTCGACGTCCGGGCCACCCTGCTCGACGCCCGCACCACCCGGCTGCACCTCAACTTCGACGCGCTGATCATCGACGGCCGCAGCTCCGGGCTGCTGTTCCGGGAGTGGGCGCAGGCCTACCGCCACGGGGCGCCCGCGACCCCCGCCCCGGCCGTCACCTACCGCGACTACGTGCTCGCCGCCGCCGGGGCGGACGCCGAGGGACGCGAGCGGTCGCTCGCCTACTGGCGGGCCCGCGTCGACTCGCTGCCGCCCGCGCCCGCCCTGCCGCTGCGCCCGGGCCCGGCGCCCCGGCGGCCGGAGTTCGTCCACCGCACGGCCCGGGTCGGGGCCGGGGCGTGGCGGCGCTTCAAGGAGCACGCCGCGGCGGCGGGCCTCTCGCCCTCGGCCGCGCTGTGCGCCGCGTACGCGCAGGTGCTGGGCGCCTGGAGCGCCTCGCCGCGCTTCACGCTCAACCTGCTGGCGTTCCACCGGCGGCCCCTGCACGAGGACGCCGGCCGGGTGGTCGGCAACCTCAGCGCCACCACCCTGCTGGAGGTCGACGCCGCCCCCGGCGAGGCCTTCGCCGCGGGCGCCGCGCGCCTCCAGGACCAGCTGCTGGCCGACCTCGAACACGGCCACGTCAGCGGCGTCGAGGTGCTGCGCGAACTCAACCGCACCCGCGGCGGGACGGGCCTGGCGGGCATGCCGGTGGTCTTCACCAGCACGATCGGCTTCTCCGCCCGGAGCGACGGCGCCGACAACACCGCCGACGGCGACAACACCGACAACACCGCCGACGGCGGCCCGGAGCAGCGCGGGGCGCTCACCGCGCTGACCGCGCTCGGCACCGCCGGCGAGCTGGCCTCCAGCTCGGTGCGCACCCCGCAGGTGTGGCTCGACCACCAGGCCCTGGAGGAGGCGGGGGAGCTGGTCCTGAACTGGGACGTGGTGGAGGAGGTGTTCCCCGAGGGCGTCGTCGACGGGATGTGGGAGGCCTACCGGGACCTGGTGCGCGGCCTGTGCGAGGAGGGCGCGTGGCGCCGCCCGCCGGCCGTGCTCGCGCCGGAGTCCGACCTGGCGGTCCGCCGGGCCGTCAACGCCACCGACGGCCCCGCCCCCGCCGAGCTGTTGCACGACGCGTTCCTGCGGCAGGCCGCGGCCCGGCCGGACGCGCCCGCTGTCATCACGGCCGCCCGGACCCTCAGCTACCGCGAGGTGGACCGCCGGTCCGACCGGATCGCCCGTCGGCTGATCGAGGACGGCGCCGGCCCGGGCGCGCTGGTCGGCATCGTGCTGGACAAGGGCTGGGAGCAGGTCGTCGCGGCGCTGGCCGTCCTCAAGACCGGGGCCGCCTACGTGCCGGTCGACGCCGCTGTGCCCGGCCCGCGCCTGCGGATGATCGTGGAGGCCGCCGGGATCGGCCTGGTGCTGACCCGCTCGGCGGTCGCGGCCGGGCTCGACCTGCCGGACGGCACCCGCGCGCTGCACGTCGACACCGAGCCGGAGGACACCGGCGCGGACGGCCCGCTGCCGCCCTCCCCGGCCCGGCCCGAGGACCTCGCGTACGTCATCTTCACCTCGGGCTCCACCGGGGTGCCGAAGGGCGTGATGATCGAGCACACCGGCGCGGTCAACACGATCCGGGACGTCAACGACCGGTTCGGCGTGACCGGGGACGACCGGGTGCTGGCGCTGTCGGCGTTCAACTTCGACCTCTCGGTCTACGACGTGTTCGGCCTGCTCGCGGTCGGCGGCGCCGTGGTCCTGCCCGACGCCCCGGCGCAGCGCGAGCCGGCCGCCTGGCTGGACCTGGTGACCCGGCACCGGGTGACGGTCTGGAACAGCGTCCCCGCGCTGATGGAGATGTTCGTCGAGCACGTGCGGGCGCTCGGCGGCCCGTTCCCGCTGCGGCTGGTGATGATGAGCGGCGACTGGATCCCCGTCACCCTCCCCGGCGCCGTCGCCGCGGTCCTGCCGGACGCGCGGGTCGTCGGCCTGGGCGGTGCGACCGAGGCCTCGATCTGGTCGATCCTGCACCCGATCACCGACGTGGACCCGGAGCGGACGAGCATCCCGTACGGCCGGCCGATGCGGAACCAGCGCTTCCATGTGCTGGACGAGGCGCTGCGGCCGCGCCCGGCCTGGGTCCCCGGCGACCTGTACATCGCGGGCACCGGCCTGGCCCGCGGCTACCTCGGCGACGAGGAGAAGACCCGCGCGGCCTTCCCGCGCCACCCGGTGACGGGGGAGCGGCTCTACCGCACCGGCGACCTCGGCCGCTACCTGCCGGACGGCGACATCGAGTTCCTCGGGCGTGCGGACTTCCAGGTGAAGATCCAGGGCCACCGGATCGAGCTCGGCGAGGTCGAGGCGGCGCTGCTGCGCCGGCCGGACGTCCGGGCGGCGGCCGTGGTGGCCGAGGGCGAGCGCGGCGGCCCGCGACGGCTCGTCGGCTACGCGGTGGCGGACGCCTCCGAGGAGGAGCTGCGCGCGGCGCTCGGCCGGGAACTGCCGGGGTACCTGGTGCCCGCCCGGATCGTCCTGCTGCCGGAGCTGCCGCTGACCGACAACGGCAAGGTGGACCGCCGTCGGCTTCCCACGCCCGGGCTCGCGGCCCCGCGCCCCGGCGGGGCGGTCGCCCCGCGCGACGCGGCCGAGCGGCTGCTCGCCGGGATCTGGGCCGAGTTCTTCGGCACTCCCGCGGCGACCGCCGACGCCGCCCCGGACCCCGCCGACGCCGCCCCGGACCCCGCCGACGCCGCCCCGGACCCTTCCGGTTTCGACGTCACGGCGAACTTCTTCGACCTCGGCGGCGACTCCATGCTCGCGGTGCGGATGATGGCCCGGATCCGGCAGTGCACCGGCCGCTCGTTGCCGGTGGCCACGCTGCTCGCCCGGCCGACCGTCGAGGCGCTCGCCGGGGTGCTGCGCGAGCGGGCCGAGGACGAGGGCCGGGCGGCCCTGGTCACCGTCCGGGGCACCGGGACCCGGCCGCCGCTGTTCCTGGTCCACCCGGTCGGCGGCGACGTGCTCTGCTACGCCGGGCTCGCCGCCCTGCTGGACGAGGACCAGCCGGTCCACGCCCTCCAGTACCCCGAAGCGGACCCCGGGGCGGACTCCGGGGCGCAGCCCGCCCCGCGGACCGTGGCCGAGCTGGCCGCGCACTACGCCGACGCGATCACCGCGCGGTTCCCGGACGGCCCGTACCGGCTCGGCGGCTGGTCGATGGGCGGGGTGATCGCCCTGGAGACCGCCCGGCTGCTCACCGACCGGGGCGCGGCGGTCGAACTGGTCGCGGCCGTGGACCTGCTCGAACCGCCCGGCCGCACCGAGCCCGCCGCCGAGCCGGCGCTGCTGGCCCGGTTCGCCCGCGACCTGGCCGGGCTGGCCGGCCACGACTGGAACCCCGGGCCGGAGGAGTTCGAGCCGGTCGACGGCGGCTCCCCGGTCGAGGAGCTGCTGACCCGGGCCCGGCGGGCCGGCGTCCTGCCGGAGGAGATCGACGGCGCCACCCTGGAGCGGCTCGCGGGCCGGTTCCTGCGCCTCAGCCGGGCGCTGGCCGAGCACCGGCCCGTCCCGTACCGGGGCCGGGTCCGGCTGCTGCGGGCGATGGACGGGGCCAGCACGGCCACCACCCGGCGGTGGCTGGAGCTGCTCGGCGACCGGGCGGAGAGCGTCGACGTGCCCGGCGACCACTACAGCGTCATGCGCGCCCCGTACCTCCCGACCCTGGCGGCCGAGCTCGACAAGGCGTTGAACGACCTGTGACCCGCCGCCCCGGAGAACCCCACCGCACCCGCCGAACCAGGAGGACCGGATGACCACCCTCGAACTGCCGCCCCGCACTGGTACGCCCCGCACCGGGACGGCCCGCACCGCCGCCTCGGTCCTGGACCGGGTACGGAGCTACGCCGCCGGCCTGCCGGCCACCGCGCCGGAGACCGAACGGCTGGGCCGGATCCCCGGTGACGTCCTGGCGGGCCTGAAGGCCACCGGGCTGCTGCGGGCCGCCCTGCCGCCGCGGCTGGGCGGGGTCGAGCTGACCGTGCCGGAGACCACCCGGGCGATCGACCTGCTGGCCGAGGGCGACGCCTCGGTCGCCTGGTGCGCGTCCGTCGCGCTGAACGCCTCGCTGGCCGTGGTCTCGCTGCCCGAGGACGTCTTCGCCGAGCTGTTCCCGGACCCGGACCTGATCGCCGCGACGGTGCTGCCGCCGGCCGGGCGGTCGGTCCGGCACGGCGGCGGCCACCTGCTGACCGGCCGCTGGACCCACGCCAGCGGGATCACCCACGCCGACCGGGTGCTGGCCGGGTTCCTGACCCCGGAGGGCACCCCGAGGGTCGCCGTCCTGGACGCCGCGCAGGTCCGGGTGCTGGACACCTGGCACACCACCGGGCTGCGCGGCACCGGTTCGCACGACATCGAGGTCGCCGACCTGTTCGTCCCGGAGCGGCACACCTTCGCCCTGGCGCCGTCCGGCACCCGGGCGGAGCCGCTCCACCTGCGCGCCGACAACCTCGCCCTCAAGATGGCGGGCGTGCCGCTGGGGATCGGCCGGGCCGCGCTGGCCGGCGCCCGGGAGCTGCTCTCCGCCCGGCGCACCGCGCTGCCCTACCCGGGGGTCCGGGCCGACCTCGCGCACGCCGAGTCGCTGATCGGCGCGGCGGACGCCTACGTGTACCGCACGCTGGAGCAGGCCTGGGCGGCCCAGGCGGCGGGCCTGGCGCCGGAGCGCGGCACGGCGGCGCTGGCCCGCCGGTTCGCCCACCGGGCCTGCCGGGAGGCGGTCCAACTCCTGTACGACGCCGCGGGATCGGCCGCGGTCTACACCGAGCGCACCCCGCTCGACCGCTGCCTGCGCGACGTCGTCACGGCGGGCCGCCACGTCGCCTCGGCGGAGAAGGTCCTGGACGGTGTCGGCGAGCTGCGGCTCGGGGGCGCGCCCGAGTCCCCGCACCTCTGATCAGGGGCCCTCAAGCCGTCAGGCCCTCAGGCCCTCAGGCCGTCACGCCTCCTCGCGCCAGCCCTCGTAGCCGGCCGCGAGGCGGTCGAGGGCGTGCAGCAGCGCCGGGGTCCAGCCGCTCTCCGGGGCCTCGGCCACGACCAGCCACTGGGCGTCCTCGGCGTCGTCCTCGCCCGCGAGCGCGTCGCGGACGACTTCGAGCTCGCCGAGGTCGGGCTGGGCGGCGCCGAGCTCCTCGGCGGCCTCCTCGGCGGTGTCGCGGTCGGGCAGGACGAGCAGCTGCCGGGCGTACGGGTCGTCGACGGCCGGGAGGTCGGTGGTGTGGTTCTCGCTCACCCGGACATTGTCCAGGTCGGGCCGCCCGCTCCGTCGGGCGGGAGTGTCCGCGGCCCGTGGGATGCTGGTAGGCGATGGCCAGGAAGAGTGCACCCGACGACCTGCTCGCCCCGCTGACCCTCGCGGTCGGCCAGGAGGAGCTGCTGCTGGACCGCGCGGTCGCCCAGGTGGTGGCGGCGGCGAAGGCGGCGGACCCGGACACCGACGTACGGGACCTGCCGCCCGGCGGCCTGCAGCCCGGCAGCCTGGCCGAGCTGACCACGCCGTCGCTGTTCGCCGAGCGCAAGGTGATCGTGGTCCGGGCCGCGCAGGACCTCTCCGCCGACTCCGTGAAGGAGGTCAAGGCGTACATCGAGGCCCCGGCCGAAGAAGTGATCATGGTGCTGGTGCACGCCGGCGGCGCCAAGGGCAAGGGCCTGCTGGACGCCGGGCGCAAGGCCGGCGGGCGCGAGGTGGCCTGCCCCAAGCTGGCCAAGGCGAGCGAGCGGCTGGCCTTCGTCAAGGGCGAGTTCCGCACCCTGGGCCGCTCCGCGACCCCGGAGGCCTGCCAGGCGCTGCTGGACGCGCTCGGCAGCGACCTGCGCGAGCTGGCGGCCGCCTGCAACCAGCTGACCTCCGACGTCGAGGGCACGATCGACGAGACGGTGGTGGCCCGCTACTACAGCGGCCGGGCCGAGGCGACCGGCTTCGAGGTCGCCGACCTGGCGGTCACCGGCCGGGCCGCGGAGGCGCTGGAGCGGCTGCGCTGGGCGCTGGCCGTCGGCCAGCCGCCGACCGGCATCACCTACGCGCTGGCCTCCGGCGTGCGCAGCATCGGCCGGCTGGCGAGCGCCGGGCGGAACATGCGCCCGGGCGACCTGGCCCGCGAGCTGGGCATGCCGCCGTGGAAGGTCGACCGGGTCCGCCAGCAGATGCGCGGCTGGACGGGCGACGGGGTGGCCACCGCGCTGACCGCGATCGCCCAGGCCGACGCCGCCGTCAAGGGCGGCTCGGACGACCCGGCGTACGCCCTGGAGCGCGCGGTGGTCGCCGTCGCCCGGGCCTCCCGGGCCGGCTCCCGGCCCGCCTACTGACGGCCCGGCGCCGCGGGCCCCGGCGCTACTTCTTCATGGCCCGCACGGTGTCCTGCCCGTCGGACTGGAGGGCGGTGCGCAGCTCCTCCTTGGTCGGCGGCTTGCCCTTGCCCTCGGTGTAGCCGGCCGAGTAGGTGACGTAGTACGTCATCCCGCCGTCGCGGATGTCCAGTTCGGCGTAGACGCTGTGGTACTGGTCCGAGCCGTCGTCCTTGTACAGGAAGTACGCCTCCTCGCCGAGCCCCGCGATGTCGGTGACCTGGTAGCCGCGGGCCCGGTAGAGCTCCTTGTTGGCCTCCAGCTCGGGCGCCGGGTTGACCGCCTTGTGCAGGTCGACGCGCATGTAGAGGGTGGCGGACTCGCTGTCGCTGGTGCCGCCGGTGCGCTTGAGCGACATCGAGCAGTTCATGCTGTCCAGCGCCGGGTGCCGGTCGGTGTGGTGGGTCGGCTTGGAGGTGTCCGAGACGGAGTAGGTCTGCAGGAGCTTCGTGGGCTTCCCGGTGGCGCAGAAGTCGTCGGAGAGGTGGTAGCCGCGCAGGTCGCGCGGCGAGGAGTCGCTGCTGACCAGGCCGGGGACGGCCGTCACGGCGGCGGCCCAGCCGATCGAGACGGTCACCGCGCCGACGAACGCCCAGACGGCGTTGCGCCGCAGGTTCCCGCTCCGCCCGGGGGCGGGGGCGGCGGGCAGGCCGGGCGCGGTGGGCAGCCCCGGCGGCGGTCCGAAGCCGCCGGCGCCCGCGGGGCCGGGAGCGCCCGGTACGGGCTGCGCGCCCCCGCCCGGCTGCTGCTGCGGGAAGCCGTACCCCGGTCCGTTCGGTGGCTGCGGGAAGCCGTATCCCGGTCCGTTCGGTGGCTGCGGCGGCGGTGGCGTCGTCATGGAAGTTCCCCCCTGGACCTGGCGCCGAGGTGCTCCCCGCACCCCGGTCGGACCCGACCGACGATAGCCGCCGGGCCGCGGAACGCGACAGGCGCCGCAGCGGCCTCGGGGAGAGGCCGGCTGCGACGCCTGTCGCACTGCTTCTGTGCACCGCACCCGCGTGGCGAACGCAGGCCGCGTGCGGTGCGAGTCTTGCGCGCCTCGGGGGGCCGGGTAGAGGGCCGGGTCGCTCCGAAGCGGTGGGGGTCGAAGACCCCGGGGCGTCAGGCCTGGACGGCGGTGTTGACGCGCTTGGTGATGGCCGACTTCTTGTTGGCGGCCTGGTTGGCGTGGATGACGCCCTTGCTCACGGCCTTGTCCAGCGCCTTGGAGGCGGCGCGGGCCAGCTCGGTGGCCTTCTCGGTCTCGCCGGCGGCAGCGGCCTCACGGGCCTTGCGCAGAGCGGTCTTCAGCGAGGACTTGACGGCCTTGTTGCGCAGGCGCGCCTTCTCGTTGGTCTTGTTGCGCTTGATCTGGGACTTGATGTTCGCCACGAAGGAGCCTCAGTCTTGTCTAAGGATTTGAACGGGTTCGCACCCGGTGGCCGTCGGACCAGCTGAGAGGGCATGCCGAGGCTGGGTGCAGCAGCCCACGCTACCAGGGGCCCGCTGCCCGCCCCAAACCCGGGCGCCCGCGAGGGCCGCCCCGACCGCTCGCGAGGGCGGCCCCGGGTGCCCGAACGGCGGCCCGCCCCGCGGTCGTGGGAAGATGGCAGGGACTATTTCGATCGGACGAGCCCGTCCGGTCCCCGGGAAACCGGTCAGCGATGACCCGGACACCCCCGGCCCCGGACCAACGGAGAATCGGACCAAGGTGCCCGCGACCCCCAGCAATGTGCCAGAGCCCAGCCGTACCGACCCGGCGCTGATCCGCAACTTCTGCATCATCGCCCACATCGACCACGGCAAGTCGACGCTCGCAGACCGGATGCTGCAGATCACCGGCGTCGTCGACCCCCGGCAGATGCGTGCCCAGTACCTCGACCGCATGGACATCGAGCGTGAGCGCGGCATCACCATCAAGTCGCAGGCGGTCCGCCTTCCGTGGGCGCCGAAGACCGGTCCGAACGCCGGGACGACGCACATCCTCAACATGATCGACACCCCCGGCCACGTGGACTTCACGTACGAGGTGTCCCGCTCCCTCGCCGCGTGCGAGGGCACCATCCTGGTGGTCGACGCGGCCCAGGGCATCGAGGCGCAGACCCTCGCCAACCTGTACCTGGCGCTGGAGAACGACCTCACGATCGTCCCGGTCCTCAACAAGATCGACCTGCCGGCCGCCCAGCCGGAGAAGTACGCGGCCGAGATCGCCCACATCATCGGCTGCGACCCCTCCGACGTGCTCCAGGTCAGCGCCAAGACCGGCCTGGGCGTCGAGGACCTGCTGGACCACATCGTCAACACCGTCCCGGCCCCGGTCGGCGTCAAGGACGCCCCGGCCCGCGCGATGATCTTCGACTCGGTGTACGACTCCTACCGCGGCGTGGTCACCTACGTCCGTGTGGTGGACGGGCAGCTCACCAAGCGCGAGCGGATCTCGATGATGTCCACCGGCGCGACCCACGAGCTGCTGGAGATCGGCGTCATCTCGCCCGAGCCGAAGGTCGCCGACGGCCTCGGCGTCGGCGAGGTGGGCTACATCATCACCGGTGTGAAGGACGTCCGGCAGTCCAAGGTCGGTGACACGATCACCTCGATGCACAAGGGCGCCACCGAGGCGCTGGGCGGCTACAAGGACCCGCGCCCGATGGTGTTCTCCGGCCTCTACCCGCTGGACGGCTCGGACTACCCGCTGCTGCGCGACGCCCTCGACAAGCTGCGGCTCAACGACGCCGCGCTGGTGTACGAGCCGGAGACCTCGGTCGCGCTCGGCTTCGGCTACCGCTGCGGCTTCCTCGGCCTGCTGCACCTGGAGATCATCCGGGAGCGCCTGGAGCGCGAGTTCAACCTCGACCTGATCTCCACCGCCCCGAACGTGGTCTACCGGGTGGTCATGGAGGACGGCACCGAGCACACCGTCACCAACCCGAGCGAGTTCCCCACCGGCAAGATCGCCGAGGTGTTCGAGCCGGTGGTGCGCGGCACCATCCTCGCGCCCAACGAGTTCGTCGGCGCGATCATGGAGCTCTGCCAGTCCCGCCGCGGCAACCTCCAGGGCATGGACTACCTGTCCGAGGACCGGGTCGAGCTGCGCTACACCCTGCCGCTCGCGGAGATCGTCTTCGACTTCTTCGACCAGCTGAAGTCCAAGACCCGCGGCTACGCCTCGCTGGACTACGAGCCCATCGGCGAGCAGTCCGCCCAGCTGGTGAAGGTCGACATCCTGCTGCACGGCGACGCGGTGGACGCCTTCTCCGCGATCGTCCACAAGGACAAGGCCTACGGCTACGGCGTGATGATGGCGGGCAAGCTCCAGAAGCTCATCCCCCGCCAGCAGTTCGAGGTGCCGATCCAGGCGGCCATCGGCTCCCGGGTGATCGCCCGCGAGACGGTCCGCGCGATCCGCAAGGACGTCCTCGCCAAGTGCTACGGCGGTGACATCTCCCGTAAGCGGAAGCTGCTGGAGAAGCAGAAGGAAGGCAAGAAGCGGATGAAGATGGTCGGCCGCGTGGAGGTCCCGCAGGAGGCCTTCATCGCCGCGCTGTCCACCGACGCCGAGGCGCCGAAGGAGAAGAAGTAACGGCGGCAGGCGTTCGGAAACGCGGGAAGGGCCCGGGCATCAGCCCGGGCCCTTCCCGCGTTCTCCGACGGTCTTCGGGGGAGCGTCAGTCCACCTCGGCCACGGCCTCGGCGAACTGCGCCTGGTAGAGCCGGGCGTAGGCGCCGTCGGCGGCGATCAGGTGGTCGTGCGAGCCCTGTTCGACGATCGAGCCGTTCTCCATCACCAGGATGACGTCGGCGTCCCGGATGGTGGAGAGCCGGTGGGCGATCACGAAGCTGGTGCGGCCGGTGCGCAGCCGGGCCATGGCCCGCTGGATCAGCACCTCGGTGCGGGTGTCGACGGAGCTGGTCGCCTCGTCCAGGACCAGGATGGACGGCTGGGCGAGGAACGCCCGGGCGATGGTGATCAGCTGCTTCTCGCCGGCGCTGACGTTGGTGCCCTCGTCGTCGATGACGGTGTCGTAGCCGTCCGGCAGGGTGCGCACGAAGCGGTCGACGTGGGCGGCCCTGGCGGCCTCGACGACCTGGTCGCGGGTGGCCGACTCGGCGCCGTAGGCGATGTTGTCGGCGATGCTGCCGCCGAACAGCCAGGTGTCCTGGAGCACCATGCCGATGCCGGAGCGCAGTTCCTCGCGGGACATCGCGGCGATGTCCACGCCGTCGAGGGTGATCCGTCCGGAGCTGACCTCGTAGAACCGCATCAGCAGGTTGACCAGGGTGGTCTTGCCGGCGCCGGTGGGGCCGACGATGGCGACGGTCTGGCCGGGCTCGACCTTGAGCGAGAGGTCGTCGATGAGCGGCTTCTCGGGGTCGTAGCGGAAGGACACGTCCTGGAAGGCGACCCGGCCGCGCACCACGTCGGGCCGTTCCGGCATGGCCGGTTCGGCGCTCTGCTCGGGGGCGTCCAGCAGCTCGAAGACGCGCTCGGCGGAGGCGACGCCGGACTGCACCAGGTTGGCCATGCTGGCGACCTGGGTGAGCGGCTGGCTGAACTGCCGCGAGTACTGGATGAACGCCTGGACGTCACCGATGGACAGCGCGCCGCTGGCGACCCGCAGACCGCCGACGACGGCGACCAGCACGTACTGGAGGTTGCCGATCAGCATCATCGCGGGCTGGATGATGCCGGAGATGAACTGGGCCTTGAAGCTGGCGTGGTAGAGCGCCTCGTTGTGCTCGCGGAAGGTCTCCGCGGACTCGTGCTGGCGCCCGAACACCTTGACCAGGGTGTGGCCGGTGTACATCTCCTCGATGTGGGCGTTCAGTTGGCCGGTGGACTTCCACTGCTGGACGAACTGCGGCTGGGCCCGCTTGCCGACCCTGGTGGCGACGACGACCGAGACGGGCACCGAGACCAGGGCGATCACGGCGAGCAGCGGGGAGATCCAGAACATCATCGCGAGCACGCCGACCACGGTGAGCAGCGAGTTGACGACCTGTCCCATGGTCTGCTGCATGGACTGGCCGATGTTGTCGATGTCGTTGGTGACCCGGCTGAGCACCTCGCCGCGCGGCTGCTTGTCGAAGTAGCTGAGCGGCAGCCGGGCGAGCTTGGCCTCGACGTCCTGGCGCAGCCGGTAGCTCGCGGCCTGGATGGCCCGGGTGGCGAGCCGGCCCTGGAAGATGCCGAAGACGGCGGAGGCGAGGTAGATGCCGAGCACCCAGAGCAGGACGGTGCCGATGGCGCCGAAGTCCATGCCCTGGCCGGGGGTGAAGTGGACGGCGGAGAGCAGGTCGGCGACGCCGCCCTCGCCGTGGGCGCGCAGCCCGTCGATGACCTGGTCCTTGGACATGCCGGTCTGGAAGCGGGCGCCGACGACACCGGCGAAGATCAGGTCGGTGGCGTCGCCGAGGATCTTGGGGCCGATGACGGCGCAGCCGATGCCGAGCACGCCGAGGACCAGGACGCCGATCAGGGTGTTGCGTTCGGGGCGCAGCAGGCCGAGGACGCGCTTGCCGGAGCCCTTGAAGTCCATGGACTTCTCGGTGCCCTGGCCGCCCATGAAGCGGCCGGGGCCGGCCGGGCCGCGGCGGGCGGCGGCGGCCTGGGAGTCGCTGGGCAGTTCGGCGTCCTTCGGGGCGCCGTTCGCCGGGGCGCCGTCCACCGGGGCGTCCTCGGGAGCGGCGCCTCTCGGGGCCGGCCCCTTGGTCAGGTCGGGCTTGTTGCCGGGCGTGGTCACGCCGCCTCCTGCTCGGTGAGCTGGGAGAGCACGATCTCCCGGTACGTCGGGTTGTCGGCCATCAGCTCGTGGTGGGTCCCACTGCCGACGACGGCGCCCTCGTCGAGGACGATGATCCGGTCGGCGTCGCGGATGGTGGACACCCGCTGGGCGACGATCAGGACGGTGGCGTCGGAGGTCTCGCGGGCGAGGGCCTTGCGGAGCCGGGCGTCGGTGGCGTAGTCGAGCGCGGAGAAGGAGTCGTCGAAGAGGTAGACGGAGGGCCGGCGGACCAGGGTCCGGGCGATGGCCAGGCGTTGGCGCTGGCCGCCGGAGACGTTGCCGCCGCCCTGGGCGATGGGGGCGTCCAGGCCTTCGGGCAGCTTCTCGACGAACTCCTTGGCCTGGGCGATCTCCAGGGCGTGCCAGAGCTCCTCGTCGGTGGCGTCGGGCCGGCCGTAGCGGAGGTTGCTGGCGACGGTGCCGGAGAAGAGGTAGGGCTTCTGCGGGACGATGCCGACGCTCTCGGCGATCGCGGCGGGGGCGAGTTCGCGGACGTCGACGCCGTCGAGCAGGACCCGGCCGGAGGTGACGTCGAAGAGCCGGGGGACGAGGCCGAGCAGGGTGGACTTGCCGCTGCCGGTGGAGCCGATGATGGCGGTGGTCTGGCCGGGGCCGGCGGTGAGGTCGATGCCGCGCAGCACCGAGGCCTCGGCGCCGGGGTAGCGGAAGTCGACGCCGCGCAGTTCCAGGGTGCCGCGGTGCGGGACCTCGGTGACGGGGGCGGCGGGCGGGACGACGCTGCTGTCGGTGCCGAGGACCTCCTGGATGCGCTCGGCGCAGACCTCGGCGCGCGGCACCATCATGAACATGAAGGTGGCCATCATGACGCTCATCAGGATCTGCATCAGGTAGGAGAGGAACGCGGTGAGCGCGCCGATCTGCATGGCGCCGCTGTCGATGCGGTGGGCGCCGAACCAGAGCACGGCGACGCTGGAGACGTTCACCACCAGCATGACGGCGGGGAACATGATGGACATCAGCCGGCCGACCTGGCGGGAGACCTGGGTGAGGTCCTCGTTGGCGTCGGCGAAGCGGGCCTGCTCCTGGTCGTCCTTGACGAAGGCGCGGATGACCCGGATGCCGGTGATCTGCTCGCGCAGGACCCGGTTCACGGTGTCGATCCGTACCTGCATGCTGCGGAACCTGGGGCGCAGCGCGCGGACCAGCAGGACCACGACGACGCCGAGCACGGGGATGACGGCGAGCAGCAGGCCGGACAGCGGGACGTCCTGGTTGAGCGCCATGATGATGCCGCCGACGCACATGATCGGCGCGGCGACCATGAGCGTGAAGCTCATCAGGGCGAGCATCTGGACCTGCTGGACGTCGTTGGTGGTGCGGGTGATCAGCGAGGGGGCGCCGAACTGGCCGACCTCGCGGGCGGAGAAGCTCTGCACCCGGTCGAAGACGGCGGCGCGGACGTCCCGGCCGAAGGCCATCGCGGTGCGGGCGCCGTAGTAGACCGCGCCGATGGAGCAGAGGGCCTGGAGGACGGTGACCGCGATCATCACCCCGCCGACGCGCAGGATGTAGCCGGTGTCGCCCTTGACCACGCCGTCGTCGATGATGTCGGCGTTGAGCGTCGGCAGGTAGAGCGCCGCGAGGGTGGACACCAGCTGGAGCAGCACCAGCAGGGTGATCGGTCGGGAGTACGGGCGCAGGTACGCCCTCAGCAGTCTGATCAGCACTAGCACACTCTTGTCGTCGCCGGTCGGGTTCGCACCCCAATTCTCGGTGTTCTGTAGCGTCGTACAGGTCATTCGGCGTCCGGGAGCCGGAGGTTTGCCGGGCCTTTGCCGAACGGCGGGGTGCGGCACCGGTCGCGCGGGGTCGTGCCGTCGGGCGCCGCCCCCTTACGGAATGACCGGTTTCCCCCTAGGCTGCTGATTGCCCCTTTGTTACTGACCGGTACCGCTCAGGTGAACCGGGGCCCGGCGACCGCCCCCACGGACGCCGCGACAATCCCTCAGACGGCCACCCGCCACCGGAGGTCCTCGTTGAGTTCCGCGCAGTCCCTGATCGACTCCGGCAGGCCCGACCTCGTCGCCGGGCGCCCCGCCTCCGTCGCCCACCTGTTCCTGGAGCGGGTCGCCCTGACCCCGAACGCCGAGGCCTACCGCTACCCCTCGCCGGTGGACGAGCAGGCCGCCGACGGCGCGCCCGGCGCCGAGCAGTGGCGCTCGCTCACCTGGGCGCAGACCGCGGTCCGGGTCAAGGCGGTGGCCGCAGGCCTGATGGCGCTCGGCATCCGGCCCGAGGACCGGGTGGCCCTGGCCTCCTCGACCCGCCTGGAGTGGATCGTCGCCGACCTCGGCGCCATGTGCGCGGGCGCCGCGATCACCACCGTCTACCCCAGCACCAACGCGGACGAGACCGCGTTCATCCTCTCCGACTCCGGCTCCCGGGCGCTGTTCGCCGAGAACGAGGCCCAACTGGCCAAGGCCGTCGGGCAGCTCGACCAGCTGCCCGAACTGCGCACCGTGATCCTCTTCGACGCGCCCGCCGAGGCCCCCGAGACCGGCGGCCTGGACCTGCTCACCCTCGCCGAACTGGAGGAGCGCGGCGCCCGGTACCTGGCGGAGCACCCGGACGCGGTGGAGAAGGCCGTCGACGGGCTCGGCAAGGAGCAGCTGGCCACCCTCATCTACACCTCCGGCACCACCGGCCGCCCCAAGGGCGTGCGCCTGGTGCACGACTGCTGGGCGTACGAGGGCCGGGCGCAGGAGGCCAGCGGCCTGCTGGGCCCCGACGACGTGCAGTTCATGTGGCTGCCGCTGTCCCACGTGTTCGGCAAGACGCTGATCTCCGGGCAGATCGCCACCGGGCACGTGATGGCGGTGGACGGCCGGGTGGACCGGATCATCCACAACCTGCCCGCGATCCGGCCGACCATCATGGCCTCCGCGCCGCGCATCTTCGAGAAGGTCTACAACGGCATCGCGGGCCGGGCCCGGGCCGAGGGCGGCGCCAAGTACAAGATCTTCCTGTGGGCGGCCAAGGTCGCCCGCGAGCACGCCCGGGCGGTCCAGCAGAGCCGCATCGCCACCGGCACCGAGAGCGCCCCCCTCGGCCTTCGGGTGCAGCACGCGCTGGCCGACAAGCTGGTGTACGCGAAGATCCGGGCGGCCTTCGGCGGCCGGCTGCGCGGCGCGGTCTCCGGCAGCGCCGCGCTCGCCCCGGAGATCGGCTACTTCTTCATCGGTGCCGGGGTGCCGATCCTGGAGGGCTACGGCCTGAGCGAGACCAGCGCCGGCTCCTGCGTCAACCGGGCCGAGGACGTGCGGATCGGCACCGTGGGCCGCCCGCTGCCCGGCACCGAGGTGCGGATCGCCGAGGACGGCGAGATCCTGCTGCGCGGCCCCGGCGTCATGCGCGGCTACCACAACCTGCCGGAGAAGACCGCCGAGGTGCTGGAGCCGGACGGCTGGTTCCACACCGAGGACATCGGCGAGCTCAGCCCGGACGGCTTCCTGCGGATCACCGACCGCAAGAAGGACCTGTTCAAGACCTCCGGCGGCAAGTACGTGGCGCCCAGCGAGGTCGAGGGCAAGTTCAAGGCGGTCTGCCCGTTCGTCAGCAACATCCTGGTGATCGGCAACGGCCGCAACTACTGCACCGCGCTGATCGGCCTGGACGAGGCCGTCCTGCTGCCGTGGGCCGCCGAGCACGGCCTGGCCGGGAAGTCCTACGCCGAGCTGGCCGTCGAGCCGGCCGTCCACGAGCTGATCGAGGGCTTCGTCAAGCGGGTCAACGGCGACCTCCAGCGCTGGCAGACGATCAAGAAGTTCCACCTGCTGCCGCGCGACCTCGACATCGAGCACGGCGAGCTCACCCCGAGCCTGAAGATCAAGCGCCCGGTGGTCGAGCGGACCTACGCCGACGCGGTCACCGCCATGTACGCGGGCGCCAACGAGGCCTGACCGGCCCCGCCCCCGTACGGCCCGCCGGGTTCGGTCGGGCCGTACGGGACAATGGGGTCATGCCCTCCGCACTCCCCGACGGCGATCCGGTGCCGTCCGACGGTTCCCTGCCCGCACACGCCCTCGACGGGCTGGGCGACCGGCCGTTCGGCTTCTACCTGCACGTGCCGTACTGCGCCAGCCGCTGCGGCTACTGCGACTTCAACACCTACACCGCCACCGAGCTGCGCTCCTCCGGGGCCGTCGCCTCCCAGGAGACCTACGCGGACAACGTGGTCGCCGAGATCCGCCACGCCCGGAAGGTGCTGGGCTCCGCCGACCTGCCGGTGCACACCGTCTTCCTCGGCGGCGGCACCCCGACCCTGCTGCCCGCCCGCGACCTGGTCAAGATGCTCGCCGCGATCCGCGAGGAGTTCGGGCTCGCCGACGGCGCCGAGGTCACCACCGAGGCCAACCCGGAGTCCGTCGACCCGGCGTACCTGGCCGAACTGCGCGAGGGCGGCTACAACCGGCTCTCCTTCGGCATGCAGAGCGCCCGCCCGCACGTCCTGAAGCTGCTCGACCGCCACCACACCCCGGGCCGCCCCGAGGCCTGCGTGGCCGAGGCCCGCGCGGCCGGCTTCGAACACGTCAACCTCGACCTCATCTACGGCACCCCGGGCGAGTCCGACGACGACTGGCGGGCCTCCCTGGACGCCGCCATCGGCGCCGGGCCCGACCACGTCTCCGCGTACTCGCTGATCGTCGAGGAGGGCACCCGGCTCGCCGCCCGCGTCAAGCGCGGCGAACTGCCGATGATCGACGACGACGTGCACGCCGACCGCTACCTGATCGCCGAGGAGGCGCTCGCCGCCGCCGGCTACTCCTGGTACGAGGTCTCCAACTGGGCCACCACCCCCGAGGGCCGCTGCCGCCACAACGAGCTCTACTGGACCGGCGGCGACTGGTGGGGCGCCGGCCCCGGCGCCCACAGCCACGTCGGCGGCGTCCGCTGGTGGAACGCCAAGCACCCCGCCGCCTACGCCCAAGCCCTCGCCGAGCACCGCACCCCGGCCCTGGCCCGCGAGGTGCTGGCCGACGAGGACCGCCGCGTCGAACGCATCCTGCTGGAGCTCCGCCTGGTCGACGGCATCCCCCTCGACCTCCTCACCGACACCGGCCGCGAGGCCGCCGACCGCCACCTCGCCGACGGCCTCCTCGCCCCCGGCCCCTACGCCCGGGGCCGCGCCACCCTCACCCTCCAGGGCCGCCTCCTGGCCGACGCCGTCGTACGTGACCTGGTGGACTGACCGAGGGCTTACCGTGTGCGCACCTCTCCGAGCGGACCAGCCTCTTCGGCGAGGCCGTTCCTGTGGATCCGATGGGTGTGAGTCTGGTGACTGCCGACTTTCCCCGCCGTCACTCCGGCAGGGCCGTGAAGTCGATCAGTTCCTCGACCCGACCCAGGAGTTCGGGCTCCAGGTCCTTGTAGGAGTCGACCTTCGAGAGGATGTGCTTCCAGGCCGCGGGGGTGTCCACCGGCCAGCCGAGGCGGCGGCAGGTGCCCTCCTTCCAGTCCTCGCCCCTGGGGACGGCGGGCCAGGCGGGGATGCCGACGGAGGAGGGCTTCACGGCCTGCCAGATGTCGATGTAGGGGTGGCCGACGACCAGTACCGAGTCGCCGGTGACCCGGGCGGCGATGCGGTGCTCCTTCGTGCCCGGGAGCAGGTGGTCGACCAGGACGCCGAGGCGGCGGCCGGGGCCGGGGGCGAAGTCGGCGACGATCGCGGGCAGGTCGTCGATGCCGCGCAGGTACTCGACGACCACGCCCTCGATCCGCAGGTCGTCGCCCCAGACCCGTTCGACCAATTCCGCGTCGTGCCGGCCCTCGACGTAGATGCGGGACTCGCGGGCGACCCGGGCGCGGGCGCCGGGGACGGCGACGGAGCCGGAGGCGGTGCGGCCCGGGGCGCGGGCGGGGGCCGGGCCGGCCGGGCGGACCAGGGTGACGACCCTTCCCTCCAGCAGGAAGCCGCGCGGCACCAGGGGGAACACCCGGTGCTTGCCGAACCGGTCCTCCAGGGTGACGGTGAAGCCCTCGGCGGTCTTCTCGCAGCGCACCACGGCCCCGCAGTAGCCGGTCGCCGCCTCCTCGACCACCAGGTCCCGCTCGGCGGGCACCTCCGGGGCGGGCTGCTGCTTCTTCCACGGCGGGGTCAGGTCGGGTCCGTACTGGCGGCTGCGCATACGGGTGATCATAGGGAGGGCGGACGGCGCGTCAGAGGCCCGGCGCGCCCCAGACCGGGAACCAGCGGCTCAGGTCCTTCTCCAGCCGCAGGTCGTTCCCCAGCATCGCGTTGACCTGCAGTTCCAGCGGACTGTTGCGCCGCTCCCCGCCGCCGGGCATCGGGGCGAAGGGGTAGAACGTCCCCCGCTTGTAGAGGTAGACGAGGGCCAGCGACCGCCCGTCCGGGTCGCGGAACCCGACCAGCGAGCAGAGCAGCTGCGGCCCGAAGCCGTTCGCCTCCAGTTCGCTGTTGACCGCGTGCAGGTCGTTGACCAGTTCGGGCAGTTCCTCGGGGCGGTGCCGGGCGAGCAGCCAGGAGTAGCCGTAGCCGTCCTTGGAGGCCTCCACGGGGACGCCGCCGCGCTCGGTGTCGGCGTCCAGCAGCGCCCGGACCTGCTGCTGGACCTGGACGAAGGCCGCGCCCTCGACGGCCGCGAAGCAGACCGAGCCGAGCCCGGTGGGGGTGAACCCGGCCCCGGCCTCCAGGGTGAGCGCGGCGGACGGCACGCCGAACAGCTGGTCGAGGTCGGGCTTGACGGGCTTGGTGCGGCCGAACAGGGCGTCCAGGATTCCCACGGCGGTCCTCTCGGGTCGAAAACTGAGGCTCAGCGGCCGAGCTGCTCGGAGATCTTCGCCAGCTGCTCCAGCCGCTTCTCCAGGCTCGGGTGGGTGGAGAACAGCTGCGAGGCGGCCTCCCGGGCGCTCAGCGCGGGGGCGAAGTAGAAGGCGTTGTACGGCTGGGCCTGGCGCAGGTCCTTGCTGGGGATGGCCGCGATCTGCCCGGTCACCTTGGTGAGCGCCGAGGCGAGGGCGCTGGGGTGCCCGGTGAGCTGGGCGGCGGCCCGGTCGGCGGCGAGTTCGCGGTAGCGGGACAGCAGCCGGGTGAGCAGGAAGCTGATCGCGTAGACGACGACCGACACCAGCGGGATGATCAGCGCCAGGACGGCCGCGTTCTGGTCGTTGTTGTTGCGCCCGCCGCCCATGAACCCGCCGTACATCGCGATCCGGGTCATCGCCCCGGCGAGGACGCCGAGGAAGCCGGCGATCGTCATCACCGCGACGTCCCGGTGGGCGACGTGCGACAGCTCGTGCGCGAGGACGCCCTCCAGTTCCTCGGGCTCCAGCCGGCGCAGCAGCCCGGTGGTCACGCAGACCACCGCGTTCTGCGGGTTGCGGCCGGTGGCGAAGGCGTTCGGCATGTCGTTGTCGGCGACCGCCACGCGGGGTTTGGGCATGTCGGCCAGGGCGCAGAGCCGGTCGATGGTGCCGTGCAGCTGGGGGAACTGTTCCGGGGACACCTGGCGGGCGCCCATCGCCCGTTCGGTGATCTTGTCGCTGAACCAGAACTGGGCCACGAACAGCCCGCCGGAGATCAGGACGATCAGTGGCCAGGCGCCGCGCAGCAGCGCGATCAGCAGGCCGGTGAAACCGACGTACAGCAGCCCGATCACGAACATCGTCGCGACCATGCGGCCGGTCAGGCCGCGGTCCGGCGCGAAACGGGTGTGCTGGCCCGAGCTCGACATCGCTTGCTCCTCCATTCGCCGTCGCTTTCGATGCTGCCACCCGGACGGCCTCCCGGCACCACCCCGGCACCGGGAGGATCGAACCGCCGGGGCCCCGCGGGCCGTGAGCGGAACTGCGGGGAGGATCACCCCGGTCCGGCCGTTCCTGCCGTAGGACCCGGGCCTTACACTGGCAGGTACGGTTTTGGCACTCGCGTGTTCAGAGTGCCAGGGCAAGGGTCTTCGGAGCGGCCCGCAGCAGCAAGGGACACAGTCGGACAACGTGCGAAGACGGAGGTGCGTGCCCCATGGCCGGTGAGGTCCGCCAGCTGGACGAACGCAAGCTCGCCGTGCTCCGCGCGATCGTGCAGGACTACGTGGGCACCGAGGAGCCGGTCGGCTCCAAGGCCCTGGTGGAACGGCACAACCTCGGGGTCTCGCCGGCGACCGTCCGCAACGACATGGCGGCGCTGGAGGAGGAAGGCTACATCCACCAGCCGCACACCAGCGCCGGCCGCATCCCGACCGACAAGGGGTACCGCCTCTTCGTCGACAAGCTCGCCGAGATCAAGCCGATGAGCGCCCCCGAGCGCCGGGCCATCCGGCACTTCCTGGACGGCGCGGTCGACCTGGACGACGTGGTCGCGCGCACCGTGCGGCTGCTCGCCCAGCTGACCCGGCAGGTCGCGGTGGTGCAGTACCCCTCGCTGACGCGCTCCACCGTCCGGCACATCGAGCTGGTGGCGCTGGCCCCGGCCAAGGTGATGCTGGTGCTGATCACCAACACCGGCCGGGTCGAGCAGCGGATGGTCGACTGCCCGGGCCCGGTCGGCGAGACGGTGCTGGCGGACCTGCGGGCCCGGATCAACGCGAGGGCCGCCGGCCGGCGCCTCCCGGAGGTCCCGGGGCTGCTGGAGGAGCTGCCGGCGCAGTTCGAACCGGCCGAGCGGCCGACCGTCAGCACGGTCCTGGCGACCCTGTTCGAGACGCTCGCCGAGCAGAACGAGGAGCGGATCATGCTGGCCGGCACGGCCAACCTGACCCGCTTCGGGCACGACTTCCCGCTCAGCATCCAGCCGGTGCTGGAGGCCCTGGAGGAGCAGGTCGTCCTGCTCCGCCTCCTGGGTGAGACCGCGGACGCCGCGATGACGGTCCGGATCGGGCGGGAGAACACCTACGAGGGGCTGACTTCCACGTCCATCGTCTCGGTCGGCTACGGTTCGGGCGACGAGAGCGTGGCGAAACTGGGTGTGATCGGTCCGACCCGGATGGACTACCCGGGCACAATGGGGGCGGTGCGAGCGGTGGCGCGGTACGTGGGCCAGATCCTGGCCGAGTCCTAGCAAAGGCCGCCGTCGGAAATCCGGCGGCGGTGACCAGTCGCAGCACTACTACAGGCGGAACAAGCGGAGCATTTGGTGGCCACGGACTACTACGCGGTACTCGGCGTCCGACGGGATGCGGGGCAGGACGAGATCAAGAAGGCGTTCCGGCGCCTGGCGCGCGAACTGCACCCGGACGTCAACCCGGACCCGAAGACGCAGGAGCGGTTCAAGGAGATCAACGCCGCTTACGAGGTGCTCTCCGATCCGCAGAAGCGCCAGGTCTACGACCTCGGCGGGGACCCGCTGTCCCCGGGCGGCGGCGCGGGCGGCTTCGGCGCCGGCGCGGCGGGCTTCGGCTTCTCCGACATCATGGACGCCTTCTTCGGCGCCGCGGCCGGCCAGCGCGGCCCGCGCTCGCGCACCCGCCGGGGCCAGGACGCCATGATCCGGCTGGAGATCACCCTGGAGGAGGCCGCTTTCGGCACCACCAAGGAGCTCCAGGTCGACACCGCCGTCACCTGCACCACGTGCAGCGGCGAGGGCGCGGCCCCCGGCACCTCGGCGCAGACCTGTGACATGTGCCGCGGCAAGGGCGAGGTCTCCCAGGTCACCCGGTCCTTCCTGGGCCAGGTCATGACCTCCCGCCCCTGCCCGCAGTGCCAGGGCTTCGGCACCGTCGTGCCGACCCCGTGCCCGGAGTGCGCCGGCGACGGCCGGGTGCGCGCCCGCCGCACGCTGACCGTCAAGATCCCGGCCGGTGTCGACAACGGCACCCGGATCCAGCTGGCCGGCGAGGGCGAGGTCGGCCCCGGCGGCGGCCCGGCCGGCGACCTGTACGTCGAGATCGCCGAGACCACCCACACGATCTTCCAGCGGCGCGGGGACGACCTGCACTGCACCGTCACCATCCCGATGACGGCGGCCGCGCTCGGCACCCAGGTGCCGCTGCAGACCCTGGACGGCCTGGAGGAGGTCGACATCCGGCCCGGCACCCAGTCCGGCCAGTCGATCCCGCTGCACGGCCGGGGCATCACCCACCTGCGCGGCGGCGGCCGGGGCGACCTGATAGTGCACGTCGAGGTGAAGACGCCCAGCAAGCTCGACCCCGAGCAGGAGGAGCTGCTGCGCCGCCTCGCGGTGCTGCGCGGCGAGGAGCGGCCGTCCGGCCAGTTCGCGCCGGGCCAGCAGGGCCTCTTCTCCCGGCTGAAGGACGCCTTCAACGGCCGGTAGCCGTCCGCGGAGGGGTGCCGGGGGCCAACGACCCCGGCACCCCTTTCGCGTGTCCGTCCCACTTCCGCACGAAAGAGGTTCCCCGTCATGACCGCGCCCGTCTTCGTCGTCGAGACCGAGCGGATCGCCGCCGCCGCGCCCGGGGCCGTGGTGCGCCTGGACGGCCCGGAGGGGCGGCACGCGGCCGCGGTGAAGCGGCTGGAGCCGGGCGAGGCGGTGACCCTGGCCGACGGGCTGGGGCTCGGCGTGGACGGCACGGTCGCCGAGGTGCTCGGCAAGGACGCGATCGACGTGCGGGTCGCCGCCGTGCGCCGCGAGCCGGAGCCCGCGCCGCGGATCGTCGTCGTCCAGGCGCTGCCCAAGGGCGACCGCGGCGAGCTGGCCGTGGAGACCATGACCGAGGTCGGCGTGGACGTGGTGATCCCGTGGGCCGCCTCGCGCTGCATCACCCAGTGGAAGGGCGAGCGCGGCGCCAAGGCGCTCGCCAAGTGGCGGGCCACCGCCCGGGAGGCGGGCAAGCAGTCCCGCCGGCTGCGCTTCCCCGAGGTCCGCGAGCCGATGACCACCCGGCAGCTGGCGCCCGTCCTGGCGGGGGCCGCGTTCGCCGCCGTGCTGCACGAGGAGGGCGCCGAACCGCTGGCGCACGCCGTGCTGCCGGAGGGCGGGGACATCGTCCTGGTGGTCGGCCCGGAGGGCGGGGTCTCCCCGGAGGAGCTGGCGGCCTTCGCCGGGGCGGGCGCCGGGCCGTACCGGCTGGGCCCCTCGGTGCTGCGCACCTCCACCGCCGGGGTGGCCGCCGGCGCGCTGCTGCTCGGGCGCACCGGCCGCTGGTCGTAGCACCCCGGGCGCACCCCCGGCAGGCCGTCGGCGCGCCCCCGTACACCCCGGCGGCGACCGCGGCACGGCCGTCCGCGGACGGCGCCGGGAGTCTGGGAAAAACGGCGCGGACGGTCCGTGTACCTGCCTAGGCTGGCCGGGTGACGGACTCCCAGAGCACCTCCCCGAACTCCTCGGCGGGCGCCTACCTTCGCCATCCCCACCTGCACGGCGACCTGCTCGCCTTCGTCGCCGAGGACGACCTCTGGCTCGCCCCGCTGGACGGCGGCCGGGCCTGGCGGCTGACGGCGGACCACCTGCCGGTCCACCACCCGAGGTTCTCCCCGGACGGGCGGCACCTCGCCTTCACCTCCACCCGGGACGGCGCCCCCGAGGTGCACGTGGTGCCGGTGGACGGCGGCCCCTCGCGCCGGCTCACCCACTGGGGCAGCCACCAGACCCGGGTGCTGGGCTGGAGCGCCGACGGCCGTCCGATCGCCGCCACCGGGGCCGGCGAGGCCAGCCTGCGCCGCACCTGGGCGCACGCCGTGCCGCTGGACGGCGGCGAGCCGCAGCGGCTGCCGTACGGGCCGGTCGGCGGGCTCGCCTTCGAGCCGGGTGGTGACCGGGTGCTGCTGAGCAGTGTCAACGGCCGCGATCCGGCCTGGTGGAAGCGGTACCGGGGCGGGCGGGCCGGAAAGCTGTGGCTCGGCCGGGAGGAGTTCGCCCGGGTCCACGCGGAGCTGGACGGGCAGCTGGACTCCCCGCTGTGGGTCGGGGACCGGATCGCCTTCCTGTCCGACCACGAGGGTGTCGGCGAGCTGTGGTCCAGCCGCCCGGACGGCACCGACCTGCGCCGCCACACCGCCGACCCGGACGGCTTCTACGCCCGGGGCGCCGGCACCGACGGCACCCGGGTGGTCTTCCACCGGGCCGGCGACCTCTGGCTGCTGGACGACCTGGCGGGCGCCGAGCCGCGCCGGCTGGACGTCCGGCTGGCCGGCCCGCGGGCCGGGCGCCGCCCCCGCCCGGTGCCCGCCGCGCACTGGCTGGACTCCGTCGCCCCCGACCGCACCGGCCGGGGCAGCGCCGTGGTGGTGCGCGGTGGTGTGCACTGGCTGACCCACCGCGAGGGCCCGGCCCGGGTGCTGGACGAGACCCCGGGCGTGCGCGGGCGGCTGGCCCGGGTGGTGCCCGGCGAGGACGGCGCCCAGGGGGTGCTCTGGGTGTCCGACGCCGAGGGCGGGGACGCCCTGGAGTTCGCCCCCGACCTGCACGGCGCCGAGCGCCGCCGGCTGGCCGCGGGGCGGCTCGGCCGGGTCAACGCGCTGACGGTCTCCCCGGACGGCAAGCAGGCCGCGCTCGGCGCGCACGACGGCCGGGTGCTGCTGGTGACGCTCGCCGACGGCGCCGTGCACGAGCTGGACCGCAGCGCCGACGGCGAGCCCGGCACCCCGGCCTTCAGCCCGGACTCGGCCTGGCTGGCCTGGTCGCGCCCGGTGCGCGGGATGGGCCCGCACTCGCTGCGCCAGATCGTGCTGGCCGATCTGGCGACCCGGACGGTCGGCGAGGTCACCCAGCCGCGCTTCGTGGACAGCTCGCCCTCCTTCACCGCGGACGGCCGCTATCTGGCCTTCCTGTCGGTGCGCAACTTCGACCCGGTCTACGACGCGCACGTCTTCGACCTGTCCTTCCCGAACGGTTGCCGCCCCTACCTGGTCACGCTGGCCGCCGACACGCCCTCCCCGTTCGGGCCGCAACGGGCCGGGCGCCCGCTCGGCGGGGAGGAGGACGAGCCGAAGGCCCGGAAGGCGGACGGCGAGGCGGCGGCCGCCGACGCCGCGCCGGTGACCAGGGTGGACCTGGACGGCATCGCCGACCGGATCATCCCCTTCCCGGTCGAGGGCGGCCGCTTCGAGGAGCTGGCCGCCGCGAAGGACGGCGTGCTCTGGACCAGGGCCCCGCTGACGGGCGAACTCGGCGACGAGGCAGCCTCGTTGGACGACGACCGGCCCCGTCCGGTGCTGGAGCGCTTCGACCTGCGCAAGCGCCGGGTCGAGCAGCTGGTGCACGGCGTGGACGACTTCTCGGTCAGCGCGGACGGCACCCGGGTCGCCGTGCTGGACCAGGGCGAGCTGAGGGTCGTCCCGGCGGACCACAAGGGCGGCGACGACGAGGAGGCCGCCGTCGACCTCGCCCGGCTGCGGATCACCGTCGACCCGGCCGCCGAGTGGCGGCAGATGTACGCCGAGAACGGCCGGCTGATGCGGGACAACTTCTGGCGCCCCGACCTCTCCGGCGTCGACTGGGACGGGGTGCTGGAGCGCTACCGGCCGCTGGTCGAGCGGGTCGGCTCGCACGACGAACTGGTCGACCTGCTCTGGGAGGTGCACGGCGAACTCGGCACCTCGCACGCCTACGTGATGCCGTACGGCCGGTACACCGAGCCCGCCCGGCGCCAGGGCCTGCTCGGCGCCGACCTCGTCCGGGACGGCGGGCACTGGCGGATCGGCCGGATCCTGCCCGGGGAGTCCTCCGACCCCAGGGCCCGCTCGCCGCTGGCCGCGCCCGGCGCGGCGATCCGCCCGGGCGACGCGGTGCTCGCCGTCAACGGCCGCCCGGTGGACCCGGTCACCGGCCCGGCCCCGCTGCTGGCCGGCACCGCCGGGCAGCCGGTCGAGCTGACGGTGGCCGGGAAGGACGGCACCGACCGGCGCCACCCGGTGGTCGTCCCGCTCGCCGACGAGGAGGCGCTGCGCTACCACGACTGGGTGGCCGGGCGGCGGGCCGCGGTGCGCGAGCTGTCCGGCGGGCGGCTGGGCTACCTGCACATCCCCGACATGCAGACGGCCGGCTGGGCCCAGCTGCACCGCGACCTGAGCACCGAGATGGCCCGGGAGGGCCTGGTCGTCGACGTCCGGGGGAACCGGGGCGGCCACACCTCGCAGCTGGTGATCGAGAAGCTGGCCCGCCGGATCATCGGCTGGGACGTCATCCGGGACACCGACCACCCGGTGCCCTACCCGGCGGACGCCCCGCGCGGCCCGGTGGTCGCGCTCGCCGACGAGTTCACCGGCTCGGACGGCGACGTGGTCAGCGCCGCCATCCAGGTGCTCGGCATCGGCCCGGTGGTCGGCACCCGCACCTGGGGCGGGGTGATCGGCATCGACAGCCGCTACCGGCTGGTCGACGGGACCCTCGTCACCCAGCCCAAGTACGCGCTGTGGCTGGAGAAGTACGGCTGGGGCCTGGAGAACCACGGCGTCGACCCGGACGTCGAGGTGCCGTTCGCCCCGCACCACTGGGCGGCCGGCGAGGACCCGCAGCTGTCCGAGGGGGTCCGGCTCGCCCTGGCGAAGCTCGCCGGGGCCCCGGCGCGTACCGCGCCGCCGCTGCCCTGGGCGTAGCGGCTCCGTGGCGTCCCGCCCCGCGGGTGCGGCCCCGGGGCGCCGGAAGCGCCAGCAGGCCGTCGCCCGGCTCGGCTAGGCTGCGCCCGTACGGCCCCACCACCCGACACACCGATCCCGAGGAGAGAGCCATGGCCGGCGAGCCGCAGCCCGACTGCCTGTTCTGCAAGATCGTGGCGGGCGAGATCCCGGCGACCGTGGTGCGCAAGACCGAGCGCACCCTCGCCTTCCGCGACATCGCCCCCAAGGCTCCCGTGCACGTGCTGGTGATCCCGCACGCGCACTACCCGAACGCGGCCGCGCTGGCCGCCGCCGAGCCGGAGACCGCCGGCGAACTGCTCGCCGAGGCGGGCGCGGTGGCCGCGGACGAGGGCATCGAGGACTACCGGCTGATCTTCAACACCGGTGCCGGCGCGGGGCAGACCGTCTTCCACGCGCACGTCCACGTGCTCGGCGGCATGTCGATGACCGAGCGCATGGTCTGACCGCAGGTGTCCCAGCGCGAACTCGTCGTCCTCGGCACCGCCAGCCAGGTGCCCACCCGGCACCGCAACCACAACGGCTACCTGCTGCGCTGGGACGGCGAGGGCCTGCTGTTCGACCCCGGCGAGGGCACCCAGCGCCAGATGCTGCACGCCGGGGTGACGGCCACCCAGATCACCAGGATCGCGGTCACCCACTTCCACGGGGACCACTGCCTGGGCCTCGCCGGGGTGATCCAGCGGATCAACCTCGACCGGGTCCCGCACCCGGTCGACGTCTACTTCCCGGCCTCCGGCGAGGTCTACTTCGAGCGGCTGCGGCACTCCACCGCCTACCACGAGACGGCCGTGCTGCGGCCCCGGCCGATCGACGAGCCCGGGCCGCTGCCGGCGCCCGGCGCCCGCTTCGCGCTGGACGCCGTCCGGCTGGACCACCCGGTGGAGTCCTTCGGCTACCGGCTCTCCGAGCCGGACGGCCGGCGGCTGGTGCCGGAGCGGCTGGCCGCCCTCGGCGTGCGCGGCCCGGCGGTGGGCCGGCTCCAGCACGAGGGCGCGATCGAGGTGGACGGCCGCACCGTCACCCTGGCCGAGGTCAGCGAGCCGCGACCGGGCCAGAAGTTCGCCTTCGTGATGGACACCCGGCTGTGCGACGGCGTGTACGCGCTGGCCGAGGGCGCCGACCTGCTGGTCGTCGAGGCGACCTTCACCGACGCCGACGCCCGGCTCGCCGAGGAGCACGGCCACCTCACCGCCGGGCAGGCCGCCAAGGCCGCCGCCGAGGCCGGGGTGCGCACCCTGGTGCTGACCCACTTCTCGCAGCGCTACCCGGACCTCGGCCAGCACCTGGCCGACGCCCGCAAGCACTTCGACGGGGAGCTGGTGCTGGCCGCCGACCTCGACCGGGTGCCGGTGCCGGCCCGCCGCCCGTCGTGACCGGCCCGGGGAACCGGAGCGGCACGGGAGAGTCCCGGCAGTGTCCCCGGTGAAAAAAATGGGCTCGCGCCGGCCTGCGATCTGCCGGAGCATCGTCGGGTGCGGCCCCGCCGCCCGCCACGGCGATCACGCTCGCGGCGTACCCTGGTGCCCCGGAGACACCCAGCGGCACCCGAGACCACGGATGGGATGAGGCAGGCCCCAGCGCCGACCTATGAGTGACACATCGCAGACCCGTACCAACGGACAGTCGCGCCCCGAAACGACCGACGACGGCCGTGTGAGCGCCCGGATCGTGATCCCCGAGAAGCACCCGATGGTCACCCTGCTCGGCACCGCGGACTCGCTGCTGCGCGTGATCGAGCAGGGCTTCCCCGCCGCGGACATCCACGTCCGCGGCAACGAGGTGACCGCCACCGGGGACCGGGCCGAGGTCGCCCTCGTGCAGCGGCTCTTCACCGAGATGATGCTGGTGCTGCGCACCGGCCAGCCGCTGACGGAGGACTCCGTGGAGCGCTCCATCGCCATGATCCGCAGCCAGGACCCGGACAGCCCGGCGCCGTCGCAGGTGTTCACCGCGAACATCCTGTCCAACCGGGGCCGGACGATCCGCCCGAAGACCCTCAACCAGCAGCGCTACGTCGACGCGATCGACAAGCACACGATCGTCTTCGGCCTCGGCCCGGCGGGCACCGGCAAGACCTACCTGGCGATGGCCAAGGCCGTCCAGGCCCTCCAGGCCAAGGAGGTCAACCGGATCATCCTGACCCGCCCGGCGGTCGAGGCGGGGGAGCGGCTGGGCTTCCTGCCCGGCACCCTCTACGAGAAGATCGACCCGTACCTGCGCCCGCTGTACGACGCGCTGCACGACATGATGGACCCGGACTCCATCCCGCGCCTGATGGCGGCCGGCACCATCGAGGTCGCCCCGCTCGCGTACATGCGCGGCCGCACCCTCAACGACGCCTTCATCATCCTCGACGAGGCCCAGAACACCTCGCCCGAGCAGATGAAGATGTTCCTCACCCGCCTCGGGTTCAACTCCCGGGTGGTGGTCACCGGCGACACCAGCCAGATCGACCTCCCGGGCGGCACCCGCAGCGGTCTCAAGGTCGTCCAGGACATCCTGGCCGACGTGCCCGACATCCACTTCTCCGTCCTCACCAGCACCGACGTGGTCCGCCACAAGCTGGTCGGCCGGATCGTGGACGCCTACGAGCGCTGGGACGCCCGCCAGGAGGCGGAGGAGGCCGCCCCGGCGGACCGCAAGCCCGCCCAGCGGCGCCCCGGCAAGGCCACGGCGCCCCGCGCACCCCGCGCACCCCGCCAGTCCCATCGCACCGAAAGCTGAGCACACAGCCCGTCATGTCGATCGACATCGCCAACGAGTCCGGTTGGGAGGCCGACGAGGAAGCCATCCTCGACGTCGCCCGCTTCGCACTGGACAAGATGCGGATCCACCCGCAGTCCGAACTGTCCGTGATCCTGGTGGACAGTGCGGCGATGGAGGAGCTGCACATCCAGTGGATGGACCTGCCCGGCCCGACCGACGTGATGTCGTTCCCGATGGACGAGCTGCGTCCCGGCAAGGAGGGCGACGAGCTGCCGCAGGGCCTGCTCGGCGACATCGTGCTCTGCCCCGAGGTCGCCGAGCAGCAGGGCCTGGCGGCCCCCTCCAAGCACTCGATGGACGAGGAGCTGCAACTGCTCACCGTGCACGGCGTGCTGCACGTCCTCGGCTACGACCACGAGGAGCCGGAGGAAGAGGAGGAGATGTTCGCCCTCCAGAAGCGCATCCTGGACGACTGGCGGACGGGCCGGGGCCTCGGCGGCATCTCCCCGGCCCCCACCACCCACTGAGCGCGGAGCCCGAACCCCTGTGAGTGGTGAGAGTACGAGCTTCATCCTCGGTGCCGTGCTGCTGGTCGTGCTCGGCTGGCTGGCCGCGTGCGCCGAGGCGGGCATCTCCCGGGTCTCCCGGTTCCGGGCGGAGGAGGCGGTGCGCAGCGGTCGGCGCGGCTCCGCGCGGCTGCTGACCGTCGCCTCCGACCCGATCCGCTACCTCAACCTGGCCACCCTGATCCGGGTGGCCAGCGAGATGGCGGCGGCCGTCCTGGTCACCGTGGTGTGCGTGCGCAACGTGACGCCCACCTGGCAGGCCGTCCTGCTGGCGTTCGGCGTGATGGTGCTGGTGTCCTTCGTCGCGGTGGGGGTCTCGCCGCGCACGATCGGGCGCCAGCACCCGCTCACCACCGCGACGGCGGCCTCCTTCGTGCTGCTGCCGCTGGCCGCGGTGCTGGGCCCGATCCCGCGGCTGCTGATCCTGCTCGGCAACGCGCTGACCCCGGGCAAGGGCTACCGGGAGGGTCCGTTCGCCTCGGAGGCGGAGCTGCGGGCCCTGGTGGACCTCGCGGAGAAGGACGACCTGATCGAGGACGAGGAGCGCCGGATGGTGCACTCGGTCTTCGAGCTGGGCGACACCATCGTGCGCGAGGTGATGGTGCCGCGCACCGACCTGGTGATGATCGAGCGGCACAAGACCGTCCGGCAGGCGCTGACCCTGGCGCTGCGCTCGGGCTTCTCGCGGATCCCGGTGGTCGGCGACAACGAGGACGACGTGGTCGGCATCGTCTACCTCAAGGACCTGGTGCGGCGCACCCACATCAACCGGGAGGCGGAGTCCGAGGAGGTCGGCGCGGTGATACGGCCGGCCGTCTTCGTCCCGGACTCCAAGCCGGCCGGCGACCTGCTGCGCGAGATGCAGCAGCGCCGCTCGCACGTGGCGATCGTGATCGACGAGTACGGCGGCACGGCCGGCCTGGTCACCATCGAGGACGTCCTGGAGGAGATCGTCGGCGAGATCACCGACGAGTACGACCGGGAGATCGCCCCGGTGGAGGACCTCGGGGACGGCTCGTACCGGATCACCGCCCGGCTGCTGGTGGAGGACCTGGGCGAGCTGTTCGGCATCGAGCTGGAGGACGAGGACGTCGAGACCGTCGGCGGCCTGCTGGCCAAGCACCTGGGCCGGGTGCCGATCCCCGGCTCCTCCTGCGAGATCCCGCTGCCCGACCCGGTGGAGGGCGGCCTGTCCGGCATCCTGCTGACCGCCGAGTCCTCGGCGGGCCGCCGCAACCGGATCGGCTCGATGGTCGCCGCCCCCGTCCGCCGCACCGAGGACGCCGAGGAGCCGGCGGGCGAGTAGCGGGTGGGCGGTCGCCGAGCGACCATGGAGGGCATGACGCACAAACTTCGCGCGGAGTACGGCCCGCAGGGGGCGGCCGGCGGAGTCAAGTCCTGGCACGTGGTGCGGGACGAGGACCTGTCGGTGGCGCTCTGCGGCCGGACCATGTCCGACGACGCCGAGACGCGGCCCGAGGAGGAGTGGGGCACCGGGTTGCGCTGCTGCCAGCAGTGCGGCTCGCTCTACATGCACGAGGTGCCGCACATGCAGGGGAGCCACCCCTACAGCTAGGCACCCGGCTGGACCATGGCCGAGCTCTGGAGGTCGCCATGAAGCTGCAAGACGAACTGCCCACCGTCGACCGTCGACTCGCCATGGTGTGGCGGGTCGGGGCGGGGCTCGGGGGGGTCTTCCTGATCGTGTTCGGGTGTCTGGGGCTGGCCGGCGAGCCGGGCTTCCTGGCCACCCACGGCGACCGGATCGCCGGGCTGTCGACCAACGGGGCGCTGAGCATCCTGTCCATCGTGGCGGGCGCGGTCCTGGTGCTGGGGGCGGTGGTCGGCGGGAACTTCGCGTCCAACCTCAACATGGCGGTGGGCGTGCTGTTCGTCCTGTCGGGCTTCTACGGCCTGACGGTGCTCGGGCGGCCGGACGCCAACATCCTCAACTTCCGGATGTCGAACGTGCTGTTCGCGTTCATCTTCGGCATCGTCCTGACGACCTTCGGCATGTACGGCCGGGTGAGCGGCCACCTGCCGCACGACAACCCGTACTGGCGGCAGCGGATCGAGCGCGAGGAGGCTCGGCCGAGCGGGGCCGCGAAGACCTTCGTCAAGGTCCTCAAGCCGAACCCGGGGCCCACCCACCCGGTCGGCCACTGAACGGCGCCGGGTGCCTATGCTCGGCGGCATGAGTGACATCGTCGAGCTCGACCCCGAAGACAAGAAGATCATCACCCTGGCCCGCTCGGTCCGCGCCCGCAACGGCGTGGCCGAGGGGGCCGCGGTGCGTGACGAGACCGGGCGCACCTACGTGGCCGGGACGGTCGCCCTGGAGTCGCTGCGGCTGAGCGCCCTGCAGACGGCGGTGGCGATGGCGGTGGCCAGCGGCGCCCGGTCGCTGGAGGCGGCGGCCGTGGTGAGCGAGGCGGAGCAGCCGGCCGAGACGGACCTGGCGGCCGTACGGGACCTGGGCGGGGCCGGGACGCCCGTGCTGCTGGCCGGGCCGGACGGGACGCTGCGGGTGTCCGCCGAGGCGCGCTGAGGCCCGTCGAGGGGCCCGTACGGGGCCGCCGGGGGCCGTTGGCGGGCCTTCGGCGGCCCCGCCGCGTGCCCCGTACGGGGCTGTCGGACGGCATGGTCTTGAAGCCCAGGCCTTGCAGATAATCTCACCGGGGGAGTGGACTCGGTGAGGGGACTGGGGCATGGGGGCGGTGGCGTTCTTCGCCGGGCTGGTGCTGTTCGTGATGGGGCTGGGCAAGTGGCAGGAGACCGGGTCCGAGCTCTGGCTGTACGGCTCGCTGGGCTTCCTGCTGGTGCTGGTGGTGGTCTCGCTGATCCCCACCTCCGGCAAGGGCGGGAAGGCCGGGAAGAAGGGCTGAGCGCGCCCCGGACACCCCCGCGGGGTGGGCCCGGACGGCGGGGCTCCGGTGATCAGGGAGAATGGAGCCCATGAATGCCCCTTCCTCCTCGTACCGCTCCGGGTTCGCGTGCTTCGTCGGCCGGCCCAACGCGGGCAAGTCGACCCTGACCAACGCCCTGGTGGGGACGAAGGTCGCGATCACCTCCGATCGCCCGCAGACCACCCGGCACACCGTGCGCGGCATCGTGCACCGCCCGGACGCCCAGCTCGTGCTGGTCGACACCCCCGGTCTGCACAAGCCGCGCACCCTGCTCGGCGAGCGCCTCAACGACCTGGTCCGCACCACCTGGGCCGAGGTCGACGTGATCGGCTTCTGCCTGCCCGCCGACCAGAAGATCGGCCCCGGCGACAAGTTCATCGCCAAGGAGATCGCCGGGATCAAGAAGACCCCGAAGGTCGCCATCGTCACCAAGACCGACCTGGTCGACTCCAAGCGCCTGGCCGAGCAGCTCATCGCCATCCACCAGCTCGGCATCGAGCTGGGCTTCGAGTGGGCCGAGATCATCCCGGTCTCCGCCGTCGGCGACAAGCAGGTCGAGCTGGTCGCCGACCTGCTCACCAAGCTGCTGCCGGAGGGCGACCAGCTCTACCCGGCGGGCGACCTCACCGACGAGCCCGAGCAGATCATGGTCGCCGAGCTGATCCGCGAGGCCGCGCTGGAGGGCGTGCGCGACGAACTGCCGCACTCGCTGGCCGTGGTGGTCGAGGAGATGCTCCCGCGCGAGGGCCGCCCGGCGGACCGCCCGCTGCTGGACATCCACGCCAACGTCTACATCGAGCGGCAGAGCCAGAAGGCGATCGTGATCGGCGCCAAGGGCGCGCGGCTCAAGCACGTCGGCACCACCGCCCGCAAGCACATCGAGGCGCTGCTCGGCACGCCGGTCTACCTGGACCTGCACGTCAAGGTCGCCAAGGACTGGCAGCGCGACCCCAAGCAGCTGCGCAAGCTCGGCTTCTGAACCCGGGCTCCCGACGAGGGAGTTCGGGCCGCCGGGAGGCCTGGGGCCCGTTCGGACGTTGTGCGTCCGGGCGGGCCTTCGCCGTGGTCCGGCCGTACGCGACGTCAGAAGGGTTACACCGCGATGGAGTTGCACACCCGGGAGTGGGGCAGCGGGGACCGGCTGGCCGTGCTGGTGCACGGCATCATGTCCGACCACCGCACCTGGCGGCTGGTCGGCCCGGCCCTGGCGGGGAGGGGCTACCGGGTGCTCGCCGTGGACCTGCGCGGGCACGGCGCCAGCCCGCGCGGCACCGGTGACACCGCGCTGGAGCGCTACCCCCTGGCGGCGTACGCCGAGGACCTGCTGGAGAGCCTGCCGGCCGGCGTCGAGCTCGCGATCGGCCACTCGCTGGGCGGGATCGTCCTGGCGGACGCGGTCGAGCGGCTGAAGCCGGCCCGCGCGGTGTACGTCGACCCGGCCTGGCGGTTCGTCCAGACCGGGATGGACCCGCGGGTGATGGCGCAGCTGCGGCACCTCACCCGGGAGCAGGTCGTGGCGCTCAGCCCGACCTGGGAACCGGCCGACGTGGACGACGAGATCGCCGCCGCGGCCGCCTGGGACGAGGACTCGGCGCTGGCCCTGGCCGACCAGCGCTCGGACCTGCCGGCCCGGCCGGCGGTGCCCTCGCTGGTGGTCCTGGCCGACGGCAGCATGCTGGTGGACGCGGCGAGCGCCGCGGAGCTCAGTGCCCGGGGCTTCGAGGTGCGCACCGTCCCCGGCACGGGCCACACCGTCCACCGGGACGACCCGGCGGGCTTCCTGGCGGCGCTCGACGGCTGGCTCTGAGTCCGGGGGCCGCCGCCCGACAGGCCCTGTAAGGCCCCGACCGCGGTCTCCCTGGTGCTACGCGCCCTCGCGCAGCACCAGGGAGACCAGCTCGCGCTGCGAGTCGGTGAGCTTCGGGTCGGCGCAGTACACCGACCGGCCGTCGACGGTGATCTCGTAGTGGAAGCCGTCCGGCACCCCGTACGAGGGCGCGCGCAGCCCGCCCGCGACGGCCTCGCGGGCGAGTGCGTGCACGTGCGGGGCGTCCGTGCGGTCGGCGGTGTCGATCTCCGCCTGGCGGACGATCCCCGCGAAGCCGCCGGTCCGGGTCACCTGGATACGCATGGTGTCCATGGTGCTACCCGGGGAGGGGGTTTGCCGGGCTTTTCCCGGACCGTGACCTTAAGCCCGCCTCAACCCGGTCTCAACCACCCTTCAGGCGTACTCCCGGGGCCGTCCGCGGCCCCGCTCACCCCGGGCTGACCCCGACCTGCGCCCAGGAGGCCGTGACGGTGTCCACGACCGACCGGTCGTCGGGGTAGCGGGACCTGGCGGCGGCCACGGTGGCCCGGGCGAAGGCGGTGAAGTCGGCGTCGGCGGGCAGCGTGCGCCCGGTCAGCGCGTCGTACCAGATCCGGCCCGCGCGCTCCCAGGCCGAGCCGCCGAGCGCGGTGGCCAGCAGGTAGAACGCGTGGTTGGGGATGCCGGAGTTGATGTGCACCCCGCCGTTGTCCTGGGAGGTGTCCACGTAGTCCCGCATGTGCGCGGGCTGCGGGTCCTTGCCGAGCCGCGGGTCGTCGTAGGCGGTGCCGGGCGCCTTCATCGAGCGCAGCGCCACGCCCTGGACGCCCGGGGCGAGCAGCCCGGCGCCGATCAGCCAGTCGGCGTCGGCGGCGGCCTGGCGCAGCGCGTACTGCTTGACCAGCGAGCCGAAGACGTCGGAGACCGACTCGTTGAGCGCGCCGGGCTGGTCCTGGTAGTCCAGTCCGGCAGTGAACTGGGTGACGCCGTGGGTGAGTTCGTGGCCGATGACGTCGACGCAGGCGGTGAAGTCGCCGAACACCACGTTGTCGCCGTCGCCGAACACCATCTGGTGGCCGTTCCAGAAGGCGTTGTCGTAGTCGCGGCCGTAGTGGACGCTGGCGTCCAGCCGCAGGTCGCGGTCGTCGATCGAGTGCCGGCCGAAGACGTCGGCGTAGAGCGCGAAGGTGGCGCCGAGGCCGTCGTAGGCGTGGTTGACGGAGCTGTCGGAGGAGGCCGCGCGGCCCTCGGTGCGCACGGAGCGGCCGGGCAGCCGCTGGCCGTGGCCGGCGTCGTAGACGACCCGGTTGAGACCGGGGGCGGCGACGGGCGGGGCCGGGGAGAGGCGGGCCGCGCGGTGCGCCGCGTCGAGGGCCAGGGAGTGGACGGCGGGTTCGTGGCCGGCCTCGGCGAGGCGGTCCAGGACGAACGGCGGGACGATCGTGCAGAACGGTGCTGCTGCGGTCATGTTGCCCAGGGTGAGGCCTCGATGACCGGTTGTCACCACCCCCGGCACGACCGGTCGGCGTCTCAAGGGGTGGAACGGTGGCCCGGATCACTTCGGGGGCGCGCGGTGCTGGGTTACGCTGGGCCCATCATGCGCAACGGGCTGCTTCTTCTTAGCTGCCGCGTCGAGGGCCTGTAGTCCACTGGGGCCGGCACCCTCGCCGCGGGGAACGTGCTGTGCGCGCAATCGGCGATCCAAGGGTGTATCGCGAGCGGCAGCAGAGGCCGGCCAGTCGGTGTTGACCAGGTGTTGACCACCCCCGACCCGCCCGCACCACGCATCACAGGAAGCCGAGTCACCTCCATGACCGAGCAGAACTCCGCCGTGTCCGTCCCCGCCGGCCGCCCCTTCGTCGACCGCCCCACCCCGATCACCGCCGCCTCGGTGCGCCAGCAGCCCTCGGGCATGCGGCACGGGCGCTACCTGCCGTTCGGCACCGTCGACCTGCCGGACCGCACCTGGCCGGAGAAGGTGATCACCAAGGCGCCGCGCTGGCTGTCCACCGACCTGCGGGACGGCAACCAGGCGCTGATCGACCCGATGTCGCCGGCCCGCAAGCGCAAGATGTTCGACCTGCTGGTGGCCATGGGCTACAAGGAGATCGAGGTCGGCTTCCCCGCCTCCGGGGCCACCGACCACGCCTTCGTACGGTCGCTGATCGAGGAGGGGGCGATCCCCGAGGACGTCACCGTCTCGGTGCTGACCCAGGCCCGCGAGGACCTGATCGAGAAGACCGTGGAGGCGCTGGTCGGCGCCCCGCGGGCGACCGTCCACCTGTACGCCGCGACCGCGCCGCTGTTCCGCCGGGTGGTGTTCCGCAACGACCAGGCGGCCACCAAGGCGATCGCCACCGAGGGCACCCGGCTGGTGATGGAGTACGCGGAGAAGCTGCTGGGCGACGACACCGTCTTCGGCTACCAGTACTCGCCGGAGATCTTCGTCGACACCGAGCTGGACTTCGCGCTGGAGGTCTGCGAGGGCGTCATGGACGTCTGGCAGCCGGGCGAGGGCCGCGAGATCATCCTGAACCTGCCCGCCACCGTCGAGCGGGCCACCCCGAACGTCCAGGCCGACCAGTTCGAGTGGATGTCGCGCCACCTGTCCCGCCGCGAGTTCGTCTGCCTGTCGGTGCACCCGCACAACGACCGCGGCACCGCCGTCGCCTCCGCCGAGCTGGCCTACATGGCGGGCGCGGACCGGATCGAGGGCTGCCTGTTCGGGCAGGGCGAGCGGACCGGCAACGTCGACCTGGTGACGCTGGGAATGAACCTGTTCTCGCAGGGCATCGACCCGCAGATCGACTTCTCCGACATCGACGAGGTGCGCCGCACCGCCGAGTACTGCAACCAGATGGAGGTGCACCCGCGTCACCCGTACGCCGGCGACCTGGTGTACACCTCCTTCTCGGGCTCGCACCAGGACGCCATCAAGAAGGGCTTCGACGCCCTGGAGGCGGACGCGAAGGCGGCCGGGGTGCCACTGGAGGAGCACACCTGGGGCGTGCCGTACCTGCCGATCGACCCGAAGGACGTCGGCCGCACCTACGAGGCGGTCATCCGGGTCAACAGCCAGTCCGGCAAGGGCGGCGTGGCGTACGTGCTGAAGAACGACCACAAGCTGGACCTGCCGCGCCGGATGCAGATCGAGTTCTCCCGGATCATCCAGGCCAAGACCGACGCCGAGGGCGGCGAGGTCAGCCCGGCCGAGATCTGGCGGGTCTTCGAGGACGAGTACCTGCCGACCACCGGCAACCCGTGGGGCCGGATCTCGCTGAGCGGTTCGCGCACCCTGACCACCGAGGACGGCCGGGACGCGCTGACCGCCGAGGCCCGGCTGGACGGCGCCCCGGTGACCCTGACCGGTACCGGCAACGGCCCGGTCTCGGCCTTCGCCGACGCGCTGGCCCGGATCGGCGTGGACGTACGCGTCCTGGACTACGCCGAGCACGCGCTGAGCGAGGGCGGCGACGCCCAGGCCGCCGCGTACGTGGAGTGCGCGGTGGACGGCAAGGTGCTGTGGGGCGTGGGCATCGACGGCAACACCGTGCTGGCCTCGCTGAAGGCCATGATCAGCGCCGTCAACCGCTCGCAGCGCGGCTAATTCGAACGGGTGGTATGCGAAGGGCCGTCCCACGGGGCGGCCCTTCGTCGTCCCCGCCCCGGATTGTGGCCTGCGCCACATTTTTTCGAATCGGAAGCCGTTCGAGGTACTGACACGTGCCGGTAACCGTGGCAACATCGATCCACCGGAAAGCCGGGTCGGTGGGACGGCCTCGGTGTCCGGTCGCGTGACCTGCCCATAGTCGAGCAGGCCGCCTGCCATGTCTGGGGAGTGGCGCCGTGACCAGGTTGTGGGGTGTTCGCCCGCGGTGGCGGACTGACGTTCTCGGTGACTTCTTCTGCCCGGGCTGCGGCGGGGACCGCAACTACCGCCGGCAGCACGGCCGGCGGTGGCTGCGGTTGCTGGGGACCCCGGTGGTCCCGCTCGGGCCGGTGCTCGGCAGCGTGCAGTGCACCAGCTGCCACGGCCGGTACGGCGTCGAGAGTCTGGAGCAGCCCACCTGCGTGCGCCTCGGCGCGATGCTGCGGGACGCCCAGTACACCATCGCGCTGGCCATGCTCGCGGCCGGCGGCACCGCCCACCGGGCGGCCCGCGAGGCGGCCTGCGCGGCGGTCCGCGAGGCCGGGTTCGAGGACTGCGGCGAGGCCCAGGTGCTGGCCGCGCTCGCCGCGCTCTCCGGGCTCGGCGGCGAGCTCTACCACGCCCACGACCTGGAGGCGCCCCCCGGCCGGGGGCTGGCGGAGGCCGGCGGCCTGGCCGTCGAACTGCACGCCGTGGTCGAACCGCTCACCCCGCACCTGGCCCACTCCGGCCGCGAGCGGCTGCTGCTGCAGGGCGCGGCGATCGCGCTGGCGGACGGGCGCTACCTGCCGCAGGAGCGCGAGGCGCTGGCCGCGGTCGGGCGCTGCCTGGACCTGCCGCGGTCCCGGGTCGGGGCGCTGCTGGAGGCGGCGACCCGGACGCCGTACCAGTAGCGACCGCCCTTCCGTACCGTCCACCTCCGAAGATCCGCGGACCACCTCAGACCACCTCGGAATCCCCCACAACGGGCCTGGCCTCCCCACCCCGGGCCCGCCGTGACCCGCACCGCCGTGGTCTCCCCCACGACCGCCGGTGCGGGCAACACGGCTGTCCGGAGCCCGGTGCGGGCGGGCGGGGCCGTCCGGAGCCGGGGGCGGGTGGGGGAGAATGGTCCCCATGAGTCTTTTCCGGGACGACGGCGTCGTGCTGCGGGCGCAGAAGCTCGGCGAGGCCGATCGGATCATCACCCTGCTGACCCGCCAGCACGGCAAGGTGCGGGCGGTCGCGCGCGGGGTGCGGAAGACCAAGTCCAAGTTCGGCGCCCGGCTGGAGCCGTTCTCGCACGTGGACGTGCAGTTCTTCAGCCGGGGGAGTGAGCTGTTCGGCCGCGGATTGCCGCTCTGCACCCAGGTGGAGACGATCGCCCCGTACGGCGGCTCGATCGTCACCGACTACGGCCGCTACACGGCCGGCACCGCGATGCTGGAGACGGCCGAGCGGTTCGCCGAGAACGAGGGCGAACCGGCCGTCCAGCAGTACCTGCTGCTGGTCGGCGGGCTGCGCACGCTGGCGGCCGGGGTGCACGAGTCGCACCTGGTGCTGGACGCCTTCCTGCTGCGCTCGCTCGCGGTGAACGGGTACGGCGCGAGCTTCACCGACTGCGCCAAATGCGGCCTGGAGGGGCCGAACCGTTTCTTCTCCCTCCCCGCGGGCGGGGTGCTCTGCGGCGACTGCCGAGTGCCCGGATGTGCCGTACCCTCCCCTGAGACACTGGTACTGCTCGGGGCGCTGCTGTCAGGGGACTGGCAGACGGCCGACGCCTGCGAGCCGCGGTACTGGCGGGAGGGCAGCGGCCTGGTCGCGGCCTATCTGCAGTGGCACCTGGAGCGGGGCATCCGCTCGATGAGATACGTGGAGAAGTGAGCACATGGCAGCGCGACGGCTCTTCGGCGGCGGCAAGCAGAGGACGTACGTCCCCCCGACCCCCCACCCCAGCGGCGCACAGCCCCCGAAGATCCCCGGCGAGCTGGTCCCCGACCACGTCGCCATCGTGATGGACGGCAACGGCCGTTGGGCCAAGGAGCGCGGACTGCCCCGCACCGAGGGCCACAAGGTCGGCGAGTCCGTGGTGCTGGACGTCCTCAAGGGCGCGATCGAGCTCGGGGTCAGGAACATCTCGCTGTACGCGTTCTCCACCGAGAACTGGAAGCGCTCGCCCGACGAGGTGAAGTTCCTGATGAACTTCAACCGGGACGTCATCCGCCGCCGCCGCGACGAGATGGACGCGATGGGCGTGCGGATCCGCTGGGCCGGCCGGATGCCCAAGCTGTGGAAGAGCGTCGTCCAGGAGCTCCAGGTCGCCGAGGAGCAGACCAAGGACAACGACGCCGTCACGCTCTACATGTGCGTCAACTACGGCGGCCGGGCCGAACTCGCCGACGCGGCGCAGGCGCTCGCCCTGGACGTCGCGGCCGGGAAGCTCGACCCGAAGAAGGTCAGCGAGAAGACCCTCGCCAAGTACATGTACCACCCGGACATGCCGGACGTGGACCTGTTCCTGCGCCCCAGCGGGGAGCAGCGCACCTCCAACTTCCTGCTCTGGCAGTCGGCTTACGCCGAGTTCGTGTTCCAGGACGTGCTCTGGCCGGACTTCGACCGCCGCGACCTGTGGCGCGCCTGCGAGCAGTACGCGATGCGCGACCGGCGCTTCGGCGGGGCGATCCCGAACGAGGTCGGCGCGCCGGTGCCGTCCCCGCGCTGACGGGCGCGTACGACGGAGGGGACCTACCGGGATCTGCCCGGTGGGTCCCCTTCGCCGTACGCGCGCGGACGAGCCTCAGACCTTCTTGGCGCACTCCGCGCAGGTCCCGAAGATCTCCAGGGTGTGCGCGATGTCGCTGAAGCCGTGCTCGGCGGCGACCGAGTTGGCCCAGCGCTCCACCGCGGGACCCTCCACCTCGACGGTCGCGCCGCAGTGCCGGCAGACCAGGTGGTGGTGGTGCCCGCTGCTGCAGCGGCGGTAGACCGCCTCGCCGTCGGCGGTGCGCAGCACGTCCACCTCGCCGGCGTCCGCGAGCGACTGGAGCGTGCGGTAGACCGTGGTCAGACCGACGGAGTCCCCGCGGTGCTTGAGCAGGTCGTGGAGCTCCTGCGCGCTGCGGAAGTCCGCGATCTCGTCCAGGGCCGCCGAGACGGCGGCTCGCTGCCGGGTCGAGCGGGCGCGCGGCGACGGGCCTGCGGTGGTCACCGTGGGTCCTCCTGGGGTCGTGGGCGTCTCGCACATCATTGTGCCAGCCCCGCCCGCCCCTCAGGTGTGGTCGTGCCGGACGGTTCGCCGGAGGCCTGTTCCGGCAGTTCGACGTCGCACACCTTCGGCCCGTGTTCGCCGGTGCCGCGGTGGCGCCGCCGGGCGAGCGGCGCGGCGAGCAGGCTGAACACCGCGAAGACCGCGATGGCGAGCAGCACGATGGCCGGGCCGGAGGGCACGTCCAGGTGGTAGGAGCCGGTGACGCCGGCCAGCGAGACGACCACGCCGAGCGCGATCGAGGCGGCCTGGGTGGCGGCGAAGGACCGGGTGAGCTGCTGGGCGGCGACCACCGGGACCACCATCAGCGCGCTGACCAGCAGCAGCCCGACCACCCGCATGGCGACCGTGACGGTGACCGCGGCCATCACCGCGAGCAGCAGGTTGAGGGTGCGCACCGGCACACCGGTGACCCGGGCGAAGTCCTCGTCCTGGCAGATCGCGAAGAGCTGGCGGCGCAGGCCCACGGTGACCGCGACGACCACCGCGCCGAGCACCGCGATGGTGGCCAGGTCGGCGGGGGCGACGGTGAGGATCGAGCCCCACAGGTAGCTCTCCAGCGAGCCGGCCCCGGCCTGGGCGGACATCGAGACCAGCAGCTTGCCGCAGGCCATGCCGCCGTAGAAGAGCATCGCGAGGGCGATGTCGCCGCGCTGGTTGCCGCGCGAGCGGACCAGCTCCATGGTGACGGCGCCGAGCACGCAGACCAGCACGGCCATCCAGACCGGGCTGGTCTGGAAGATGAAGCCGAGGCCGACGCCGGTCATCGCGACGTGGCCCATGCCGTCGCCCATCAGCGCCTGGCGGCGCTGCACCAGGTAGATGCCGACGGCCGGGGCGGTGATCCCGACCAGGACGGCGGCGAGCAGGGCCCGCTGCATGAAGTCGTAGGAGAGCATCTCGGTCATGCCAGCAGCCTCGGCGGGGTCAGGTCGGCGTGCGGGTGGACGTGGTCGTGGCCGGGCAGCGCGTGCAGCCCGGTGTTGGGCACGGGCGGGCCGTCGTGGGCGACGCAGCCGTCCCGCAGCACCACGGCGCGGTCGATCAGCGGCTCCAGCGGCCCGAGTTCGTGCAGCACGAGGAGGACGGAGGCGCCGCGGCCGACCTCGGCGCGCAGGGTGTCCGCGAGCACCTGCTGGCTGGCGGCGTCCACGCCGGCCATCGGCTCGTCCATGATCAGCAGGTCGGGGGTGCCGACCAGGGCGCGGGCGATCAGCACCCGCTGCTGCTGGCCGCCGGACAGGTCGGCCACGCCGTCCCCGGCGCGCTCCAGCATGCCGACGGCGGCCAGCGCGCGGTCCACCGCCTCGCGGTCCCGGCGGCGGAAGGGCAGCAGCCGGTGCTGCGGCAGCCGTCCGGTGGAGACCACCTCGCGGACGGTGGCGGGGACGCCGGAGGCGGCGGTGGTGCGCTGCGGGACGTACCCGATCCGGTGCCAGGCGCGGAAGGAGCCGTACGGGGTGCCGAACAGCTCCAGGGTGCCCCGCTCCAGCGGGACGGAGCCGATCACGGCCTTGACGGTGGTCGACTTGCCGGAGCCGTTGGCGCCCAGCAGGGCGACGACCTCGCCGGGGCGGACGGTGAGGTCGACGCCGCGCAGCACCGGCCGGCCGCCGCGCGAGGCGACGGCGTCACGGAGGCGGACGGCCGGGGGTATCGGGTCGGTCATGGTGCTCGGTCCCGTCAGTTCGCGGGGGCGGGGGTGGTGGCGTCGGCCGTGGCGGGCGCGGTCGGGGCGGTTCCGGCGGTGCCGGCAGCTCCGGCGGTTCCGGCCGGGGCGCCGAGGGCGGCCTGGAGGTTGGCCAGGTTCTGCTTCATGACGGTCAGGTAGTCGTCCTTGGCGGGGTCCTTGACGCCCTCCAGCGGGTCCAGGACGGCGGTCTTGAGGCCGAGGTCCTTGGCGACGGTGTCGGCGAGCTTGGGGCTGACCAGGGTCTCGAAGAAGACGGTGGTGACGCCGTTGTCCTTGGCGGCCTTCTGCACCGCGGCGAGGCGGGCCGGGGTGGGCTCGGACTCCGGGTCGACGCCGTTGATGGCGACCTGGGTGAGGCCGTAGTGCTCGGCGAGGTAGCCGAAGGCGGCGTGGCTGGTGACGAAGGTCCGGGTCCCGGCGTCCTTCAGCCCGTCCCGGAACTCCTGGTCGAGCGCGGTGAGCTTGCCGACCAGCTCGTCGGTGTTCTTCCGGTAGTCCTCGGCGTGCGCCGGGTCGGCCTTGGCGAACTCGTCGCCGACGCTCTTGGCGATCGCCGCGTAGCGGGTCGGGTCGAGCCAGATGTGCGGGTCGCCGGCCGTGTCCTCGTGCTTGTGGCCGTCGGCCCCGTGGGCCCCGTCGGCGCCGCCCCCGGCCTCGGTGCCCTCGTCGAGGTGGTGGTCGACCAGCGGGCTGGCGGCGGTGGCGTCGATCTTGTGCTTGCTGGACGACTGCGCGACGGCCTGGTCGACGGTGGGCTGGAGGCCCTTGAGGTAGATGATCGCGTCGGCCTTCTGGACCGTGCCGACCTGCTTGGCGGTGAGCTCCAGGTCGTGCGGCTCGACGCCGGCGGCGGTCAGGTCGGTGACCGCGACGTGCTCCTTGCCGATCTGCTGGGCCAGGAACTCCATCGGGTAGAAGGACGCGACGACCTTCAGCCGGCCGCCGCCGCTGTCGGCGCTGCTGCTGCCTCCGCAGGCGGTGAGGGCGAGGGAGGCGGCGAGCGCGGTGGTGCCGAGGGCTATGGAGCGGCGGGTGCGGCGGGAGAGTCCGAGTCGAGGCAGTCCGATCATCATGACAATCATTCTCATCTCACATGGAAATGATTGTCAAATCACTCGGACGGGTGAACGGGAGGTGACGGAGGGTGGGAGCGGCCGGACGATACCGATTTGAATCACGTACCCGTATGGCCGGTAACCTGAGGTATTCGGGTACGCGCAACCAGCCGTGCCCTGACCGTGCCGTACGTACTGAAGAGAGCACTGTGGCCGCCGACAAGATCGACACGATCGTCAGCCTGAGCAAGCGCCGTGGCTTCGTCTACCCCTGCAGCGAGATCTACGGCGGCACGCGTGCCGCCTGGGACTACGGGCCGCTGGGCGTCGAGCTCAAGGAGAACATCAAGCGCCAGTGGTGGCGCGCGATGGTGCAGGCCCGCGAGGACGTCGTCGGACTCGACTCGTCGGTGATCCTCGCCCGCGAGGTCTGGGAGGCCTCCGGCCACGTCGCCACCTTCAACGACCCGCTGACCGAGTGCCTCTCCTGCCACAAGCGCCACCGGGCCGACCACCTGGAGGAGAAGTACGAGGCCAAGCACGGCTTCCCGCCGCCGAACGGCCTCAAGGACGTCAACTGCCCCGACTGCGGCACCAAGGGCCAGTTCACCGAGCCCAAGGACTTCTCGGGCATGCTGAAGACCCACCTCGGCGTCACCGAGGAGGCGAGCGGCCTGGCGTTCCTGCGCCCCGAGACCGCCCAGGGCATCTTCACCAACTTCAAGGCCGTCCAGACCACTTCGCGCAAGAAGCCGCCGTTCGGCATCGCCCAGACCGGCAAGAGCTTCCGCAACGAGATCACCCCCGGCAACTTCATCTTCCGGACCCGCGAGTTCGAGCAGATGGAGATGGAGTTCTTCGTCAAGCCGGGCGAGGACGAGCAGTGGCACGAGTACTGGCTCCAGCAGCGCTGGGACTGGTACGTCGGCCTCGGCCTGCGCACCGAGAACATGCGCTTCTTCGAGCACCCGAAGGAGAAGCTCTCCCACTACGCCAAGCGCACGGTGGACATCGAGTACCGCTTCAACTTCGGCGGTAGCGAGTTCTCCGAGCTGGAGGGCGTCGCCAACCGCACCGACTACGACCTCCGGGTGCACAGCGAGGCCTCCGGCCAGGACCTGAAGTACTTCGACCAGGAGTCCGGCGAGCGGTACTTCCCGTACGTCATCGAGCCGGCGGCGGGCCTCAACCGCGCCATGCTGGCCTTCCTGATCGACGCCTACTTCGAGGACGAGGCGCCGAACGCCAAGGGCGTCATGGAGAAGCGCGTCGGCATGCGGCTCGACCCGCGCCTGGCCCCGGTCAAGGTCGCCGTCCTGCCGCTGTCGCGCAACGCCGACCTGTCCCCGAAGGCCCGCGGCCTCGCCGCCGACCTGCGCACCGCGTGGAACGTCGAGTTCGACGACGCCGGCGCCATCGGCAAGCGCTACCGCCGCCAGGACGAGATCGGCACGCCGTTCTGCGTCACGGTCGACTTCGACACCCTCGAGGACAACGCGGTGACCGTCCGCGACCGCGACACCATGTCGCAGGAGCGCGTGTCGCTGGACCAGGTCAAGGCGTACCTGGGCGCGCGGCTGATCGGCTGCTAGCAGCGGGTGGCCGAGCTTCGCTCGGGGAGCCCTCGTCCGCCCTGGTGGGGCGGGCGGGGGCTCCTTGCTGTTCGGGGGCTTCGCGGGTCCCTTGGTGTGCCTCCTGCGCCTGCCCGCGGTCCTGCCCTCGGCCCTGTCCTCGGGCCGCCTGCCGGTGCGGCCGCTACCGGCGTCCCCAGCGGGAGCGCGGGGCCGCGGGCGGGCGGGTCGGCAGGCCGGCGGTGCGCAGGGCGGCGAGGGTGGTGCGGTGGCGGGCCTCGTCGGCGAGCAGCGCGGCCAGCAGCTGCGCGTACAGCTCGGAGTTGCCCGCGCCGTCCAGGGCGGTGGCCAGCCCGACCACCTCGGCGGGCGGGCGCAGGACGGCCAGTTCGCCCAGCAGGAGGGTGGCGAGTGCGGGCGGCAGTCCGGTCGCGAGGGCGGCGAGGTCGGCGGTGGAGCGGCCGGCGGCCTGGCGCAGCAGCGTCCGGACGTCGTCGGCGCGGCCGTGCTGCTGGAGGCAGGCGGCCAGGGAGGTCAGCTCGGGCATCGGCGCCGACCCCCACTCCCAGAGCAGTGTCGCGCTGTCGGCGGCCAGTCCGGCCTGGTCCAGTGCGGAGAGCAGGCCGGGCACGGAGGCGGCCGGGTAGCCCCAGAAGGCGTGGAACACCTCGGCCGCCTCCTCGGCCAGGCCCAGTTCGCGCAGCTCGGCGAGCACGGCGACGGAGTGGTCGGGCGCGGTCCGGGCGATGCTGCGGGCGAGGTGGAGCGAGCCGCCGGTCGGGCCGTACCGGGCCAGCATGCCGACCAGCAGCGCCGCGTCGGCGGAGGTGAGGCGGGCGGCGGCCGTGTCGATCACCTCGGTGGCCTCGGCGAGGGAGCCGGCCCGGTGGAGGGCGGTGATCCGCTCGGTGAGGGCGCCGAGGTCGGGGCGGACGGGCGGCGGCGGGGCCTGGTGCCGAGGTGGCTGGTGGTGCTGTCGCGGCGGTTGCGGGGCCTGTTGTTGTTGCTGTTGCTGCTGGGGGTGCTGGTGCTGCTGCGGTGGCGGCTGGTGCTGGTGGCGGATCCGGCTCTCCAGCGCCTCCAGCTGGTCGCTGAGTTGGAGGCAGCGGGCGCCCAGGCCCTCGCGCAGGGTCCGGGCCTGGGCGAGCTGGCGCAGCAGCTCCCCGTCCGGCCGCTGGCGGCCCGGGGTGGCCCGGATCGCCTCGTTCAGGCGCCGTTCGCGTTGGCTCGCGTAGCGGCTCGCGCGGAGTAATTCGTCCAGCTCCGCGCGGAGTTCGGCGGCCTGCAGCTCGCCCTCCGGCTGCCCGCCCGCGGGTTGTTCCGTCGGCCGCATGCGCATGATCGCCCCAACCTGTCCATCCGGACCCTGACTGCGTGACATCTTGGCGACAGTATGTGGCTGGGGAGTTACGAGCGCACGACCAGTCGTGCCCGAGTGGTGTCAAGGAGCGCGCAGAGGGCGGTCGTTGCGAGAAGTGCGCCGGTCGCGCTCCGCAGGAGGGTCGCCTCGTAGTACGGGCCGGGCGCGAGGGCCGCGACGGCGTATCCGACCACCGCGCCCGCCAGGGCGGGCAGCAGGAGCCGCGGCGCGTCCCGGCGGGCCGCCGCGCCGATCACCAGGAGCCCTGCCAGGGCGGCGAGTTCGGGCGTGCCGAAGGACTCCGCGTAGCGGATCGACAGGGCGGGGACGAGGAACAGCGCGAGCGCCCGACCGATCGTCCCCGCGAGGGTGGCGGTGTACGGGCCGGGTTGCGGGCGCGGGTGCGGGCCTCGGGGCGGGACGGTGCGGGTGGCGACGAGCACCGCCAACGCGGCCGCGGCGGAGGGGAGATGGTCGCCGAGCCGGGCGAGGTTGTAGAGCAGCGCGGTGTCGTACAGCACCAGCATCAGCTGGCCGTACGCCCACAGGTCGAGGGTGAAGCGGAACAGGCCGCGGGCGGGTTCGGGTTCGGGTACGGGCTTGGCCTCGGAGCCGGGCTCGGCTCCGGCTCCGGGTTCGGCTCCGGTTTCGCGTCGGGCCAGCCAGGCGATCAGGGGAGGGGTGAGGCAGGCCGCGAGCGTACGCAGGACGAGGTCGTCCACGGTGTACGGGTTCCGCAGGTCCCACTCCACCGCGCAGAACGCCACCGTGTACGAGGCGGCGGCCAGCGGGACCAGCGGCGAGCGGGCCAGCCGGACGTACAGCGCGCGGTCCAGCCGGCGGACGACGGCGACGAACGCCAGCAGTACCAGCGGCAGTTCGAGGAACGCCTGGACCCGCAGGACGGACGGGGCGAGGAGTTCCGGGGCGGGGAAACGGGCGGCGAGGGCGTCGAGGCGGGGCACGTCGAACCAGCCGGGCTGGAGGTAGCGGGTGATGAAGGAGACGTCGCCGTGGTGGACGCGGTTCACGTAGACCGCGACGAGCACCTGGTTGAGGTAGATCAGCGCGACGACGGCCGCCAGTACCGGCTCCGGCCCGTACGAGCGCCCGCGCCGCGCGGGCCCGGCCTCCCGCCGCAGCACCCGCGGCGCCAGGAACAGGGCGGCGGCGGCCGAGACCACGACCGTCCCGTCCAGCAGCGGAGCGATCCCGCTCATGCGGCCAGTCGCGCCCGCGCCTCCATCAGGGCGAAGCCGAGCAGGTTCAACCCGCGCCACTCGGCGGGCTGTTGGGCCCGGATGTCGTCGGCGGCGAGCCCGATGCCCCAGATCCGGTCCACCGGGCTGGCCTCGACCAGCACCCGGTCACCCGTGCCCAGCAGGTAGCTGCGCAGCGCCTCGTCCTGCCCGAACTTCGCGACGTTGCCCGCCACCACCAGCTCGAACCGGCCGTCCACCCAGGCCTTCTCGTCGAAGTCCTTGACCAGCCGCCCCAGCTTCTTCGCCTCGGCGGGCGTGCGGGCCGCCAGCACCTGCCGCACGATCTCCTCGTCACCGAACATCCGGGCCTTGCCGGCCATCATCCAGTGCTCGGCGGAGGCGTACGCGACCCCGTCGACGGTGAACTCGCCGGGCCACCACTGGCTCAGGCACTCCTGCCGGGTCCCGCCGCCCTTGCGCTCGGTGTGCCCCCAGAACATCACCCACTTCGGCCGCACCCCGTCGGCCATCGCCACGGCCAACTCCTCGCGGCTGCGGACGGTGGACAGGTCCCCCACGTGCATCTCGCTCATATCGTCAGTCTGACATAAAGGCAACATGCCCGCGAACCGTTTCGCGGCGCATCGCCCTTGCGGGGGTGGCCCGGCGAGTCTTCCCCGGTCAGGCCTTGGCGGCCATGTCCAGGAAGCGCAGGCCGACCTCCGTCACCTCGTCCGCCGTCCATCCCAGGGCCGGTTCGCCGAGGCTGACTTCTGCCACGGCGAGGCCGGGGGCGGCGTCCTCCCAGTGGGAGACGAACCAGATGCCCTCTTCCTCCGCCAGTGCCAGGTGGGCGGCGTTGAGGGCCTCGGCCGGGTGGGGAAGCCAGAGTTGGTACTCGTGGGTGGGTGGCACCTCGGGGTACAGGCGGGCGCCGGGGAGGGCGGCCAGGGCCGGGGTGAGGGCGGTGGCGGCGTGGTGGATGTGGGCGGGGATGCGGGGGAGGGCGGTGTCCAGGCCGTGGAGGGCGGCGAGGGCGGCCGGCCACTGCTGGGAGAGCTGGCCGCCGTAGCGGTGGCGCCAGGTGCGGGCGTAGGCGGTGAGGGCCTTGTCGCCGGCGAGGGCGGCGCCGCTGATGCCGCCGAGGTCCTTGTAGTAGGACACGTAGACGCTGTCGGCGAGGGCGGCGATCTCGTCGAGCCGCTTGTCGAAGTGGACCGTGGTGTTCCAGAGCCGGGCGCCGTCGAAGTGCACCCGGGCGCCGGTCTCGCGGGCCGCGGCGACGAGGGCGGTCAGCTCGTCCCAGGTGGGGAGGAGGTAGCCGGGGTCGCGCAGCGGGAGTTCGACGACGAGGGTGCCGAAGGGCTCGCCGACCGCGTGGAGTTCCCCGGGGGTCGGCTGGCGCTGTTCGGTGGTGGGCCAGAGGCCGCGCAGGCCGGTGAGCTGGGTGTAGGCGTGCCGCTCGTGCCGCTCGATGTGGCTGAGCGGGTGCAGCGCCACGGCCGGGTTGCCGGTGCGTTCGGCGTGGTGGCGGAGGGCGACCTGCTGGGCCATCGTCCCGGTGGGGAAGAAGACCGCGTCCTCTTGTCCGAGCAGTGCGGCGGTCCGCTCCTCCAGCTGCCGCACCGGCCCGCCGCTGCCGTAGAAGTCGGGGAGGACGTCCAGATCGTCCAGGGCGGAGAGTTGGGCGAGGCGTTCGCGGATGCTGAGGACGCGGTCGGTGGAGAGGAAGCGCTCGCAGGTCATGCGGGCCGCGCGGCGCCGGTGGAACTCACTCTGGTCGTCGGTCATCCGGCGATTGTCAGCCCGGTGGCGCGGTCAGACCAACCGCTTTTCCCACCGCAGGGCGGGGTGTCCGGGTACCCACGCCGTCTGGGTGTCCGCCGTGACGCGGAGCCGGACGGCGGTGAGGTCGGGGCGCCCGGCCTCCTGCCAGGCGGCGAGGAGCTGCTCGATCTCGTCCCAGAGGGCGAGCCGGCCGCCCTGGTGGACCGTCCAGCCGTAGGTGTCGTCCTGGATCTGGGCGGAGGCGCCGGGGACGGAGAGGCAGTAGACCGACTCCAGGTCCTCGCCCGTCGTGACCCAGAACCACGCCTCGGGGAAGGCGAGTTGGGCGAGGAAGGCGGGCGTCGGGTCGTTGAGGAGGGTGGGGGAGGTGTCGGTCGGACGCCCGGTGCCGTCGGCGCCGGACCAGCCGGGCAGGAACGGCGGGCGGGACGGGCGCGGGACGGCGGCCCGGCCGGTGACCCGGCCCTCGGCGGTGCCGTCGGGGAGCACGGTCAGCTCGACCCGGCCGGCGCCCTCCTGCCAGGTGCCGAGGACGGCCGAGACGGTGCCGCCGGGTTTGGTCTGCCGCACCCAGCTGTAGGGGATCAGGCGGACCGGGTCGGTGGCGCGGACCCCGTCGTACGGCGGGTGGGCGGCGGCGGTCGGGGAGCCGACCTCCAGGATGTTCCGCGGGCCGTCGGGGTTCATCGTCCTCCTCGGGGTGGGGCCGGAGCGGGTCGGGGCCGCGAGGCCGTCCGCCCACGCCGGGATCGACGCGGCGGACGGCCTCCGGCTCCGGTCAGGACTCGGCGGGCAGCAGCGCGGCGATGTCCCCCAGGAGCCGGGCCGCCGGCGCCGGGTCGACCAGCCACTTCAGGTGGCTGCCGGGGAGCGTGTGGACGTCGAAGGGGTTCTCCGGGGTCAGCGCGTCGCCCTCGCGGATCATGCGGTCCTGCATGGCGAGCGGGATGCCGGCGTCCTCGGCCAGCCGGACGTACGACTTGGGGATCCGTCCCCAGGTGTCGGGTCGGGCCCGGTCGTCGGGGGTGCCGGTGTCCAGGTTCTCGTCGGGCTGGAAGGTGTTGAGGAAGACCATGAACTCGTCGTCCGTGCCGTCGGCGAGGAAGGACGCCCGGAAGGAGGCGAGGACGCCGGGGTCGGCGGTGCGGAAGTTGATGCGCAGCAGGCCGAGTTCGGCCGGGTTCCCGACCAGCGCCGCCATCAGCCCCGCGGCGTCGGCCGTGGCCATCTCGGGCTCGGCGTAGTAGGCGTTGACGTCGAGGTCGACGGGGCACCAGGCGGAGACGTAGACGATGCGGTCGACCAGGTCGGGCCGCTGGTTGGCCGCGGCGGTGGCCGTCAGGCCGCCGCGGCTGTGGGAGACGAGGACGACGGGCCCGTTCCGCTTGGCCCGCTCCAGTATCCCGATGAGGTGCGCGACGTTGTCGGCGAGCGTGACGCCCTTGATGGCGCCGGGCGCGGTGGCGAGCCCGTCGAGGTCCTGCGGCGCCTGGTAGGCCCGGGGGTACGTCGCGGCGAAGCCGTGCCCCGGGAGGTCGACGGCGACGGAGCGGTGTCCGAGGAGGCCGAGTTCGGTCTGGAGCGGCGCGAAGGAGAAGGAGTTCGCGAAAGCCCCGTGGACCAGGACGAAGGTGGGTTGCATCTGTCTACTGCTCACTTTCCGTTCCCCTGCGGCGCACTGGGCCGGCCGCGGGGACTGCTTCGTGCGTGGCAGGCGCCGGCGGTCACCTGCGGACGCGCGAGGGCGGCGTGCGAACGGCTGCCCACGGTCCGGTGATTCACCCTACTCAGTGAATGATCATCAGCCCACCCTCCGGCGGCACGGCTTCGGTGCTCCACGGCCCACCGCTCACCCCGGGGTTACTCGGGGTGCGGGTCCATGCCGTCCTCGGCGGGCCAGCGGCCCTCCGCGTACAGCCGGACGAGCGCGGCGTGGGAGAGCGGGCTGCTGGGGTCGGCGACGTCGCCGTTGGTGGTGTAGTCCAGGAGTACGACCTCGTCCTTCTCCCGGAGCCGCTCGACCAGGTCGGCGGCGCGGTGTTCGAGGACCCATCGGTAGGCCGGCAGGTAGATCCGGCGGCGGGCCGTCTCGTACGACAGGAGCCGGTCGCCGTGCAGGCCGGTCCGGTGGCCCTGGACGGGGCCGAAGCGGCGCACTGTCCGCTTGAGGCCCTTCATCGAGGTGACGTGCAGCTTGGCGGGGTCGACATCGGCGTCCCGGAAGACCTTGAGGGCCTGCCAGATCCCCTCCACGGACTGGCTGGTCGCGCCGTCGCCGTAGGGGACCGGGATGCCGCCGTGCGGGTAGAACGGGCTCAGCCGCACCCACGGGTCCGGCGCCCTGGAGGTGACGTCGACGATCTCCGCGCCGGGGAACGCGGCGGTCAGCGCGGCCGCCGTACGGCGACGGCCGGCGATGTGGATCGGCATGTGCGGGCTCTCCTGCTCGACGGCGCGGGCCACCGAGTGTCCCCGGTGCCACTGACATTCCTCACCGGAGTGCGGGCGGCCGGGAGCGGATTCGGCGCGGGGGCTGGTGGTCAGGTGCGCCGGTAGTAGGCCGCGACCGGGGCCCGGGCCTCCTCGGGCAGGGCGGGGCCGTCCGTCGGCACCGCCGGCCAGGCGCCCGAGTCGGGGTTGAGCTCGACGAGTTGCTCCGTGGCGAGCGCGTACACGACCCGGCCGATGCCGGAGCGGAGGATGCCCCCTTCGCACATGCCGCAGGGCTGGCAGCTGGTGTACATCGTGGTGCGCGCGGCGGTGTCCGGGGAGAGTTCGCGGGCGGCCCAGCGGGCGAGCTTCAGTTCGGGGTGGGCCGTGATGTCGTCGTCGCGCCGGACGGTGTTGTGGGCCTCGGCGAGGACCTCGCCGTCCGGGCCGGCCAGCAGCGAGCCGTACGGGGCGTCGCCGAGGGCGACCGCGTGGGCGGCGATGGCGATGGCGCGGCGCAGCAGGGCCTCGTCGGCTTCGGTGATCACGCGGTCCTCCAGTGGGTGGCGACGGTGGTGAGGGTCCGCCAGGCCTGCTGCGGACGACGGGTGTCCTCCGGATCGCCGTGGTAGGGGTGGAACACGACGGTCTCGGCCCCGAGGTCGCGCAACTGGCGCAGGTCGTCGAGGACCTGGTCGAGGGTGCCGACGCCGGCGGGCCGTTCGGGGTCGTCGACCGGCGCGGTGGTCAGCCGCAGGGCGATGCGGGGGGCGAACCCCGGCACCGGGTGCTCGGCCAGGACCGACCGCATCCGGGCGACGGGGAGCCGCAGCGGGTGCCAGGCGTCGCCGAACCGGACCGCCCGGCGCAGCGCTGCCTCGCTGTGGCCGCCGACCCACACCGGTACCGGCCGGTGGCCCGAATCGCCCGCCCAGGTGTCCCGCAGCGTGGCCAGGTACTCGTCGGTCAGTCTGCCGCGGGCGCCGAACGGCACGCCGAGGGCCTCGAACTCCCGGCGCGCCCAGCCGATCCCCACGCCCAGGACGAACCGGCCGCCGCTGAGCCGGTCGAGGGTGCTCGCCGTCCGCGCCACCAGCAGCGGGTGCCGGTAGGGCAGGACGAGGACGGTCGTGCCCAGCCGCAGGCCGGGGGCGGTCCCGGCGAGCCAGGACAGCGTGGTGAACGGCTCGTAGAACGGCTCCGGGTACCGCTCGGCCACGTCCGGGGTCACCGCGACGTGGTCCGACACCATGAGGAGGTCGAAGCCGAGGCCCTCCGCGGTCCGGGCCCACTCGCGCAGCACGCCGGGGTCGGTCCCGGGGCCGAAGTTCGGTACGTTGACGCCAAGTTGCATGGATCGAGGCTATCCCCGTGATCATGGCGGACGGAACGGCATCCTCCCTCTGTGTCCGGCGGATCGCCGGGGATTTCCCGGTAGATTCGCGCCATGGCCGTGAATCTTGACGACACCGACTGGGCGATCATCGAGGAGCTGCAACAGGAGGCCCGCATCTCGCTCAGCGAGCTGGGGCGGCGGGTGTCCCTCAGCCCGTCGGCGACCACGGAACGGGTGCGGAACCTGGAGTCGCTGGGCGTCATCACCGGCTACCACGCGACGGTGGACCTGGCGAAGGTCGGCTACCCGGTGCTCGCCGTCGTCCGGCTGAAGTACCCGGGCAACCGGCACGAGCCGCTGCGGCGACTGCTCGCCGAGCGGCGGGAGGTCCTGGAGTGCCTGCGGACCACCGGCGACGACTGCTACACCCTCAAAGTGGCGGCGACCTCCATGGAGCACCTGGAGACCCTGGTGGACGAGCTGGCCGGCTTCGGCAGCACCACGACGAGCGTCGTCTACAGCCGGACGCTGCCGCTGCGCGGGCCCGCTCGGCCCTGATGCCGGAGGGGCGTCGGACTCGGCCCTGATGTCGGAGGAGAGCCGGAGGGGAGTCGGAGGGGAGTCGGGAGGGAAAGGTGCTCCCTCGATCGGGGGAGGTCGGCCGGCCGTCGCGCGGACAGACTGGCGATCGTGACCGGGGGTTTCCTACCCCCCACGATTCCACAGGAGTTGACCCGTGCGTCGTTCGCGCATCCGCCACATGGCACTCGCCCTCACGCTCTCGACCGCCGGGGCCGTCGCGGCCGTCGGGGCGTCGGCACTGTCCGCCATGGCGGCACCGGCGGCCGCGCCGGCCACGGCTTCTTCGGACGCCGTGCAGCAGGGACTGAACGCGCTGGTGCGGACGGACGGGATACCCGCCGCGCTCGCGACCGTCCGGGACGGGCGGGGCCGGACCCGCGACTACACCGCGGGGGTGGGGGACCTGGCCACCGGCGCCAAGGTCCCCGTCGACGGGCAGGTGCGGATAGGCAGCAACACCAAGACCTTCACCGCCGTCGTCGTGCTCCAGCTGGTGGGGGAGGGGAAGGTCGACCTCGACGCCTCCGTCGACACCTACCTCCCCGGCCTGGTCCGCGGCGAGGGCATCGACGGGCACGGCATCACCGTCCGGCAGCTGCTCCAGCACACCAGCGGACTGCCCGACTACGAGGGGCTGCTGGAGGAAACCGCCCTGCGGACCCGGTACTTCGAGCCCCGGGAGCTGCTGGACATGGCCCTCGGGCAGAAGCCCGCCTTCGCGCCCGGGGAGAAGTTCGGCTACAGCAGCACCAACTACGTGCTGGCCGGCCTGATCGCCCAGCGGGTGACCGGCCGGCCGATCGCCGAGGAGATCGACCGGCGGATCATCCGGCGCATCGGGCTGCGGCACACCTACTTCCCGGCCGTGGGCGACCGGACGATCCGGGAGGCCCACCCCAAGGGCTACCGCAGGGATTCCGCCGACGCGCCGCTGGCCGACTTCACGGAGCTGGACCCGTCGGCGGCCTGGGCGGCCGGGCAGATGATCTCCACCAACTCGGACCTCAACCGCTTCTTCACCGAACTGCTGGTCCCGGACCGCCTGCTGCCCGCGGCCCAACTCGCCCAGATGCGCACCACCGTCCCGGTCGGCGACGGCATGGCCGCCGGACTGGGCATCTTCAGCCGGACGCTCACCTGCGGCGGGGTCTACTGGGGGCACGGCGGCGACATCCCGGGCTACGAGACCCGGGGCGGCGCCACCGACGACGGCCGTGCCGTGAACATCGCGATGACCACCATCCCGGCCGACTACGCCGTCACCCGGCACCTCGAAGGCGTCGTCGACGCCGCCCTGTGCCGCTGAGCTGGTAGCCGCCCAGTCTCGCTGAGGTGGTGACCGGGCCGTGAGCGGTCAGGAGCGGTGGTGGTTCCCCTCGTCGCCGATCACACCGTTCCCGTGGTGGACGGACACGCTGGAGTACGTCGCCCGCATGCGCGTGGCGTGAGCCGTCCGGTGCTGTTCGATCAGCATTCCCTCGGCGTTGTCGGACTGGTGCCGCCGCGCGCGTTCCCGGAGTACCAGGAAGGCCGTGGCACCGACGATGGCGCCGACGAGCGCGACCAGGAACACCGTGACGAAGACCATGCCGTCACCTTCCCCCCGTTCGAATGCGTCCAACCTTTATCTCACGGGCGTAGGGCGGTCGCACCCGAGTCGTCGGAGCAGCCGGAACAGTCGGGCGGTCGGGACGGCAGACCGTCGCGACGGCCGACTGTTCCGGCGACCGTACGGGGCGTCAGGGGCGGGCCTGTTCGGCGTTCGCGCGCTCCGTGACCAGCGCCAGGACGCGGCCCGCGACGGCGAGGTCCTCGGCCGGGATGCCGGCGTACAGGCGGGCGGTGATCCCGGCGGCCTCGGCGGTGGTGCGCTCGTAGAGTTCGCGGCCGGCCGCCGTGAGGTGCAGCCGGGACGCCTCCGCCGGGTCCTGCGAGAGCAGCCCGGCGGAGGTCAGTTCCCCGATCACGCCATGGACGACCGACTCCTCGGCCTTCAGCGACCCGGTGACGTCGCGGACGAGCGCGTCCCGGGCGATGGAGCCGCCCGCGACCGCGACGACCCGGAGCGTCACGCTCTGGTGGAAGGTCGCTCCGTGGCGGTCCAGCACGCCCTCCAGGAGGGCGCGCGCCGCGTAGTGGGCCAGGGCGATGACCCGGCCGTTGACGGCGGTGGGGGCCGTGGGGGCGGCGGGGGCCGTGGCCGGTGCGGCGTTGGCCGTGGTGGCGGTGTTGGTGGCGGTATCGGGTGCGGTGGCGGTGGTCATGACGGCTCCTCGGCGTTCTCGACGTTCTCGGCGTGCGGCGGATCCAGAGGTGCGTCGAGCAGGACGGCCAGTTCGCGGGTGAACTCCCGGGCGCGGGGGCTGTCCTGGCCGCCGAGCGGCGCCAGCAGCTGGTCCAGGAGGCCCTGGACCACCGTGATCGCGCGGCGGGTGACGTCGCCGCCCTGCTCGGTGAGCGACAGCTGCATGGCACGCGGGTCGTCCGGGTCCCGGGTGCGGGCCACCAGCCCGGCGGCCTCCAGGGCGCGGGCGAGCTTGGAGACGTAGAGCGCTTCGAGGCCCGTGTGGTCGGCGAGGCGGCGCTGGCTGGGGCGCAGTCCGGAGCGCGACATGCCGTACAGGGAGGCCAGCACCGCGTACTGGGCGTGCGTCAGACCCAGCGGTGCGACCGCCCGGTCGACCGCCACCCGCCACTTCATCGACAGGCGCCAGACCAGGAATCCTGCGGTGGCGCCCTCAGCTGTTGAACTCACGGCGGATACAGTACATAGCTACTATGTCCATGGCTATTATTTTTCGGGGCCGGGGCCGGGGCCGGGGCCGGGGAATGGGGCTCGGGGTGCCGGGCGGAGCGCCTCGGGCATGACTTTCGACAGATCCGGTGCGGCGGCGGCCCTCGTAGGGTCGTGGGCATGCGGATGAGTGGGGCGGCGCTGCCCGTGGTGGCGTCGGTGTGTATCGGGCTCGGTGTCACGAGCCTCTGGTGGGCGCTGCCGGCGATCGGGTTCTCCTTCCTGGCCGGGCTGCGGATGCAACGGGTGCGGCCGGCGGTGGTGGTGTTCGCCGTGCTGGTCGCGGCCGGGGTGCTGGTGGTCGGGGCGGTGCCCTCCTGGATCGTCCTGGGGCTGCGGTTCGTCGCGCTCGCCGTGAGCACCGGGATGGGCCCCTGGCTGCTGGGCCGGTTCTGGCGGCAGTCGCAGGAACTCGTGCGCGCCGGGTGGGAGCGGGCCGAGCGGTTGGAGCGCGAGCAGCAACTCGTCGCCGAGCAGGCCCGACTGCGCGAACGGGCCCGGATCGCCCAGGACATGCACGACGCCCTCGGCCACGACCTCAGCCTGATCGCCCTGCGCGCCGGGGCCCTCAAGCTCGCCCCCGACCTGGCCCCGCCCCACCGGGAGGCCGTCCAGGAGATCCGGGCGGGCGCGGCCGCCGCCGTCGACCGGCTCGGCGAGGTGATCGGCATCCTGCGCGACGGGGACGAGAGCGGCGCCGCCGCACGCGCGGCCCACGGACCGGCCGACTCGGACATCCCGCACCTGGTCGCCGAGGCGGCCGCCGCCGGCCTGGACGTCCGTTCGGAGATCACCGGTGAGCCGGACGGACTCCCGCGCGCCACCGAGCACGCCGCGTACCGGGTGGTGCAGGAGGCGCTGACCAACGCCGCCAAGCACGCGCCGCGAGCGGCCGTCACCGTGGAGGTGGCGTACTCGGCCGACGGCGCCCGCCTCCGGGTGGCCAACGGCCCCGCGCCTGTGCCCGCGGCCGTGCCCATGCCCGCACCTGCGCCCGTGCCCGCGCCCATGCCCGTACCTGCGTCCGCGCTCACCGTCGCCCGGGCGACGGGCTCGGCACCCGCGTCAACCCCGCGCGGCGCAACGCCCACCGGAACGTTCACCGGAGCGTTCGTCGGCACGTCCGCCGCACCCGCGGGAAGGTCCGCCTCGACGCCTGCCGTGCCGCCCACCGGTGGCCGCGGCCTGGTCGGGCTGGCCGAGCGGGTCCGGCTCGCGGGCGGCACCTTCGCCCACGGGGCCCGCCCGGACGGCGGGTTCGAGGTCGAGGCCACTCTGCCGCGCCGCGCCGCCGGGCCCGTCCCGCTGCCGCCCGCCGCCCCGTCGTCGCCGGTGCGCGAGCTGCGACGGGCGCGGCGCAGGGTGGGCCGTACGCTGGCCGCCGTGGTGCTCGTCCCGCTGGGGACGGCCGTACTGCTGACCGTGGCGCTGCGAGTATGGACGCTCTACGTAGTCAGCCTGTCGGTGCTGGACCCGGAGGTCTACGCCGCCCTCCAGGTGGGGCAGGACCAGGCCTCCGTCGAGCGTCTGCTGCCGGGCCACCGGCTGCCGTACCGCCCGCCGAGCGGGCCGGCGACGCCCGCGCCGCCGCCGGGGGAAGGGGTCTTGTGCGCGTACTACGCCATCACCGCCCAGCTGTTCGTGGACCGGGCCGGCGATGCCTACCGGCTCTGCTTCCAGGACTCCCGGCTGGTCTCGCGGGACGTGCTCGTCTCCTGAAGCCCTGGCTTCCGGCCTTCCACGTCCCGCGCTCCCGCCGCAACTCCCTTTCCCCACCACCTCCGTACCGAGCGACCTACAGGAGCCGCCGATGACCACCGCACCGATCCGGGTGCTGCTCGCCGACGACGAGCCCATGATCCGCGCGGGACTGCGCGCGGTGCTCGCCACCGACCCGGGCATCGAGATCGTCGCCGAGACCGGGGACGGCCGGGAGGCCGTCGAACTGGTCCGGCGCCACCGGCCGGACGTCGCCGTACTGGACATCCGGATGCCCGGGACGGACGGCATCACGGCCGCCGCCGAGATCCGCCGGAACGGCCTGGCCACCGGAGTACTCATGCTGACCACCTTCGGTGAGGACGACTACATCCTGCGCGCGCTCAGCGGCGGCGCGAACGGCTTCCTGATCAAGTCCGGCGAGCCCGAGGAACTGCTCGCCGGGGTGCACGCGGTGGCCGGAGGGGCGGCCTACCTCTCACCCAAAGTGGCCGCCCGGGTGGTCGCCCACCTGGCCGCCACCGGGGCCGGCGGCCCCGCCGACCGGCGTGCCGGCGCCCGGGAGCAGGTGGCCGCCCTGACCACCCGGGAACGGGACGTGCTGACGCTGATCGCCGCCGGGCTGTCCAACGGTCAGATCGCCCGTCGGCTGGGGGTGGTGGAAGGCACCGTGAAGGCCCATGTGAGCTCCATCCTGGCCCGGTTGGGCGTGGCCAACCGGGCGGCCGCCGCCGTCCTCGCGCACGAGGCCGGACTGACCCTCGGCGCGACCTGCGCGGGCGGTCCACGGGACTGAGGCCGCCGCGCCCGGGGCGGCGCCGGCGCCGGCGCCGGAACCCGCGCCTGAGCTGGAGCCCGAGCCCGCGCCCGGGGCCGACGGTATCGGCGGTGCCGACAGCAGCCGCCCGAGGACCGGCACCCCGGCCAGGGCCGTCACGGCAGTGGTGGCCGCCGGCCGCAGGGCGAGGACCGCCGCCGCCGTGACCGTGCCGCCGAGCGCGGCACCGGCGATCACGTCGTGCGGGTAGTGCACCCCGGCCGCCACCCGCAGCGCGGCCGTGGCGCCGCCGACGGGTATGACCAGCACCGCCCAGTGCGGGCGCAGCAGCACCAGCCCCGTGGCCAGCGCGACCGCCAGGGTGGCGTGGTTGCTGGGGAAGGACCAGTCGCCCGGCGGCGGACAGGCGGCGACCGCCGTGCCCGGCAGCCCGGTGAGCGCCCGGCAGGGCCGCTCCTCGTCGAGGACCACCTTCAGCACCTCGCTCGCCCCGTAGGCCAGCACCGTGCCCAGCCCGACCAGCGCCACCCCCGCGACCACCCCGGCGGCCCGCCGGGCCCGGGCCGTCCACCAGCAGAACGCCAGCAGGAGACCCAGCACCAGCAGCCCGACCTCGGTGGCCGGCTCCAGCAGCGAGGCCACCGCGTGCGGGGCCTCGCCGACGGCCTCCGCCACCCGCCGGTAGCCGCCGGCCGACCACCCGGCCGACACCCGCACCGGCCCCGCCCCGCCACCCCGCTCCGGCGCCAGCCACGCCACCACCCCGGCCCCCGCGCAGAGCAGGGCCACGGCGAGGACGGGCCTGGGCCTCACCCTGGGTTTGGCCCTGGGCCTGGCGGTGGCCCTGGCGGCGCCGGTCTGCCTCGAATTCCTGTCCGTGTACGTCATGGTCCGGACGGTAGAGGCCGAGACCCCCTTGGCACCCGACCCGAAAGTCAAGCAATGCCCCTGACGATGGTCAGGGTTGACATCACGTCACAGCGACCGGCCACGTACCCTGCGCCCATGCCGGATCCCTCCCCGCTCGCCGTCCCCACCCGCTTCGACGGAGCCCCCGACCGTGTCGCGCTCGTCGTCCCGGGCATCGGGTACACGCCCGCCAGGCCCCTCCTCCACTTCGCCCGCTCGGTGCTCCTCCGGCACGGCTGGACGGTCCAGGAGCTGTGGTGGCAACTCCCGGACGAGTTCCGGGCGTTCGAGCCGGAGGACCGGACCGCCTGGGTCGAGCGGCAGGTCGCCGAGGCCGTCGACGCCGAGCGCGGCGCCTGCCGCCTGCTCGTCGGCAAGTCCCTGGCCTCCTTCGCCTGCGGCGTTGCCGCCGACCGCGGCCTCGCCGCAGCCTGGCTGACCCCCGTCCTGACCTCCGAGCCGGTCGCCCGCGCCCTCGCCCGCGCCGAAGCCCCGACCCTCCTCGTCGGCGGCGGCGCCGACAAGCTGTGGGACCGCCGGACCGCCGAATCGACCGGACACGAGGTCCTGGAAGTACCCGCCGCCGACCACGGTCTGGAGCTGCCGGACGACCCCCTGGGCTCGATCGACGTCCTGCGGCAGGTCACCTCCCGCCTGGACCGCTTCGTCGCCTCCCTGACGAAGGGAGAGTAGGGAAGGGAGCCCCGGAGGAAGAGACGGCCGTAGTCGTTGCCGGACTACCTCCGGAGCCGGGCCGAGCCGCTGGGCCCCCGGGGCTGTCCGCGGCGGTCCTGTTCGTGCTCCATCGACCACATCGTCCCCCGCGACCAGGCCGTCCGCTCCGCCCGCCTCGTCGGCAAGGACCTAGACGGCGCCCTCGACGCAGAGAACCGCGACCTTGGCCTCCTTGGAACCAAGGTCCACTCCGTCCGCGCCGTCAGCCGCCTCACCAAGTTGGACGGCTACCTCAAGCCCTATGCGGCCGAGCCCGCTGTCGCCGAGTTCCGCGAGCGCGTGGGCGCATTGCCGGCCATGGCAGCGTGATCAGCAGGTTCGACGAATCCTGACGCGATGTCGGATGGCGCTGGCATCATCGGGGCATGGTCCGAGCAGCCGTAGGCCTCGCTCTAATTCTGGCCGTCTTCCTGGTCGGCGGCCTTGTGGTGGTTCAGCAGTGGTGGGACCGCTGGGTGCTGCGACCTCTCCGCTGGGCTCCTCGCGTGGTCGGCCGAAAGGTGAACGATCTCGCAGAGAGCTGGACGCGGTCGTTGGTCGATGAGGCTAATCAGGTCATCCCGAAGGTGGCAGGTGATGAGAGCAGGCCTCTGCATCCCGACCTGGTGCCCGAGGCGTTGACCCGCTTCTGTACTTCGGTCATCAGGGCGGCCCCGGTCTATGCCATTGTGCTCTGGGCGCTGACCCAGCTGAATGGTCTCACCATCTATCACGATCTGTTGGAGGCCTTCCAGGCCTCGTCAGTGGTACCTGCGCAAGGCAACAGCAGCCCTGCTGTCGGGGACCCCCTGAGCAGCCTGTGGCACAGTGCCATCCAGGCCGCTCACTGGCTCATCTACGACTTGCCCCACACTCCGGCTTCGGCGTGGCTTGCACTGCTGCCGGCTGCGGTGGGCGTGTCCATGATGGCCATCCTGGCGTGGCGACTTGGCCGCGCTCTCGGTGCAGGGTCGGTTTCAGGCGCTGCACAGCGGCAAGGTCTGGGGAGGCGGCCTGTCGCCGACTGGTCCGGGGTCGCTGTTCTTATTGCCTCTGCGACAGCCTGTGCACGTGCACATCAACACTGGACCGAAAGGCCGTCGCTCGACACTGTTCCCCGTGTATCGATGCGAGCAGCCGAGAAGGTGGTGCGGCAGGCATATCGCTCGCGGGGCTATCGCCTGAGAAGCCACCAACGTAAAGCGGCCAAGGAGCATGCCGCCAAGGTCATCGGCGCTCTCCGAGCAGATGAAGTCGCGCTGATCTCCGAGCCTGCACCGGCCCTGAAACGGTTGACGGTCAAACTTTCGACGATTACCGATCGGTACGTCGAGGGACGTGTCGGTGAACTACTGCCTGAAGTCCACCTCGCCGAAGTCACCCCAGCGCCCGACCGGGAGGTATGGCGTTGGCTGGCCGTCGGGTCAGTGGGGATTGCGCTGACCCTGGGCGTGACGTTTCTCGATGTGCCTGGGGAGATCAAGAACCCGGTCATGAACGTGGCCATCATGCTCGTAGGGATTAAGGTGCTTCACTGGGGTCGGCCGAGCGCGGCCGATGCTCTGGGGCTGTTCCGCAGCGGCGGATAGCGCTACGGCCGACAGTGTCAGCTTGTTCCGTAGGAGGTCAGGCCCGCCTGGCGGCCCGGGCTGTTGTGGCCGCCGGTGTCGGGGATGTTGCCGGGCTTCTTGATGTCGACGTGGACCGGTTCGCCCGGTGCGGCGCGTTCATAGCTCCGCGCCGGGCGGTGGCGCGGTCGAGGTGTGCGAGGCGGGCGAGCCGGTAGCGGACCAGGCCCCGGTAGCCGGTGGCCGGGTTCAGGCTCGGAGTCCCGTGTGATGGGTCGTCGAGCGGACCAGGCCTGGATCCGAGGGCGCGTCCGCTGGGACGTCCGCGACGACATCCACGACGCATTCGTCAGACTGGTGTGCTGCGTGATCACATACCGGCGCGCGTGGCCGCACGGGCCTCGGAGTCGTGCGGGGAGGGAGACGTGCACAACGCGGTGGAATCGTCCCCAGTGCCCAAGGCCCAGAGTCCAGGTGGTGCCGGACGCACAGGAGCCGAGGCGGGTCAGCGGTCCTTCTCCTCCCGCATGGTGAGGAGGGCGTCGGAGGCCGATCTGAGTCCGGTGCCGGGCTCGGGGAACGTCCAGTCGGCCAGGCCGCGCGCGGTCGCGGCGTTCTCGGGGGCGACGGTGCCGTCGTGAACGAGGCCTTCCCGTGCCCGCCGCCCGGGGTCGGGCTCGGGGCCGGAGCCGGGTCGCGCGAGGACGGCGACCAGCCGCCCGTCGCGGGTGATCCCGACGCGCCCGCCGGCCGCGACGAGGTCGATCAACTTGTCGGCACGCTGCTGGAGTTGGCGTACGGTGACACGGGCTGTCATGCGTCCTGCCGTGCGGCGGCCCGGTCGGCGCGGAACGCGCGTCGGTTTCACCCGGAGGAGTGTTCACCGCCGCCCCGGGAACCCGTGTCGGCGCCCGCCGATGGTGGTGGCGAGGGCGGCGGCCAGCAGGGCGAGGGCGGACCAGGGCAGGGCGGTCGGCCCGGCGTGGTCGAGGAGGAGGCCGCCGGCCAGGCCGCCGATGGCGATGCCGAGGTTCCAGCAGGTGACGAGCAGCGACTGGGCGATGTCCCCGGCCGGGCCGGCCACGTCGGCGACGGCGGTCTGGAGGAGGGTGGCGGCGCCGCCGAAGCCGAGGCCCCAGAGTGCGGCGGCGGCGTAGGCGGGCCGGCCGGTCGAGCCGAGCAGGGCGGCGGCGAGGAGCAGGGCCGCGGCCGCGAGGAGGACGGAGGCGGCGATGGTCAGGGGGCGCAGGTACCGGTCGATCAGGGCGCCGGTGCCGAGGATGCTCACCAGCGAGGACAGTCCGATGACGAGCAGGACGGTGTCCGTCCGGCCGTCGAGCCCCAACGGCGCGAGCAGGGCGGCGACGTACGTGTAGAGGACGTTGTGGGCGAGTACGAAGGTCGCGGTGACGGCCAGGACGGTGGCCACGCCCGGCGTCCGCAGCACCCGTCGGACGGGGACGCGGGCCTGGTCGGCGCGGCCGGGCAGTGGCGGGAGCGCGAGCAGCATCCAGCCGGCCAGTGCCACGGCGATCACGCTCATCAGCCCGAAGGTGACCCGCCAGCCCACCAGGCCGGCGAGCAGGGTGCCGGCGGGTACGCCCACCGACAGGGCGACGGTCGAGCCGGCCATGGCGACGGCCATCGCCCGTCCGCGCTGTTCCGGCGCGACGATGCCCCGGGCGTACCCGGCCAGTAGTGCCCAGAGCAGTCCCGCGACCAGGCCGGCCGCGAACCGGGCGGCCATGGTGAGCGGGTAGTCGGGTGAGACGGCGGTGACGGCGTTGGCCGCGGCGAAGCCGCCGACGGCGACCAGCAGCAGGCGCTTGCGCGGCAGGCGGCCGGTGACGGCGGTCAGCGGGATGGCGGCCGCGATGGAGCCGACGGCGTAGAGGGTGACGGACTGCCCGGCGGCGGACTGGCCGACGCCGAGGTCGGCGCTCATCGCGGGCAGTACTCCGGCGGGCAGGGCCTCGGTCATGATCGTGACGAATCCGGCGGTGCTCATGGCCAGCAGTGCGGGCCAGGGGAGCCTCGGTGCGGGGGCCACCGGCGGTGCGGGGGTGCGGAGTTCGGGAGTGGGCATGGGCCCGATCGTCTATCGTTGACATTCGTGTCAAGGTCCAGCCGGGATGGCGCCGGCCCGGGGTGAGGGTGGTCACACATGCGCATCGGCGAGCTCGCCCGGCGGGCGGAGACCACTCCGCGCCTGCTGCGCTACTACGAGCAGCAGGGGCTGATCACACCGCGCCGTGAGGCGAACGGCTACCGCGCGTACGACGAGTACCTCGTGGACCGGGTGCTGCAGATCCGCGGGCTGCTGGACGCGGGGCTGCCGACCCGGATCATCAAGCAGATCCTGCCCTGCCTGGACACCCCGCGGACGATCCACTTCGCCGACGCCACACCGGAGATGCTCGCCACCCTGGAGTCCGAGACGGACCGGATGACCCGCCGGATCCTGTGCCTGACGCGCAACCGGGACGCCATCCGGGAGTACCTGGACGTGGTCAAGGGCCTCTCCTGATCTACCACCCGAACTCGACGGCTTGACCTTGCCACGGGTGTCAGGGTTGGACGCTGCCGTCATGACCGACACGACCGACACGACCGACCTGAACGACGCCGTCGCCGCGACCGACACGACCGCCGCGACCGCCCCCGCGATCCACCACACCGCCTTCGGCGACGGCACCCCGATCGTCCTGATCCACGGCTACACCGTCGACCACCGCGTCCTGCTCCCGCTCGAACCCGCCTTCGCCGACCGCCCCGGCTGGCGGCGCCTCTACCTCGACCTCCCCGGCCACGGCGCCAGCCCCCGGCTGTCGGGCCCGACCTCGGCGGCCGCCCTGGCCGAGGCGCTCTCCGAATGGATCGAGGCCCAGGTCGGCGGGCGGCCCTTCGCCGTGGTCGGGCAGTCCTTCGGCGGCCAGCTGGCCCGGGCGGTGACCGCGCGCTTCGGCGAGCAGGTGCTGGGCTCGGCGCTGCTGGTGCCGGTGGTGCGCTGGGGTGCCGACCGCGACCTGCCGGAGGAGTCCGTGGTCGAACGCGACGAGGACCTCCTCGCCCGGCTCCCGGCGGCCGACCGCGACCTGTTCCGGTACGTCATGGCCCGCCACACCGGCCCGAGTTGGGAGCTGTTCCAGCGGTACGTCCGGCCCGGCTGGGAGGCGCACGACCGGGCGGCCGCCGCCGAGCTCGAAGCCGACTTCCTGCTGCCGCACTGGCCCGAGCACCGGGCCGCGCGGCACCGCGGCCGCCACCTGCTGGTCACCACCCGGCAGGACGCCCTGGTCGGCTGGCGCGACCAGCTCGCCCTGCTCGACCACTACCCCCGGATGGCCGCCGCCGTCCTCGACGGGGTCGGCCACAACCCCCAGGTCGAGGCCGCCGATACCGTCCGCACCCTGGTCGGCCGCTGGCTCGACGCGCTCCCGCGCTGAGGGCCGGCCCCGGGAACGCCGACGGCCCCGCGACCGGTCGTACCCCGCCCGGTCCACCAGCGTGTGCCTGGTCCCGCCCGGCACCCCGATGGTGGCGAGCACCACCGCGCCGTAGTC